>JAUWTT010000171.1 GCA_030614585.1 Acidobacteriota bacterium | reverse complement strand
GTCGTCTTTGAAATATCTGTGAACGTACCATCCCCATTGTTTCGGTACATGACGTTGGGCCCGTAATTGAGTACATATAGATCCAGGTCGCCGTCGCTGTCGAAATCCGCCGCGGAAGATCCGAAACTGGCGCTTCGGTCACCCACACCCGCTTTCTCCGTGACGTTACTGAAGGTTCCGTCGCCATTGTTCCGAAACAGAGCGTTTGACAACTTACCTCTGAGCTTTCGGCCTCGATTATCGCTCACCGCCCGAACCCAGGCTCCATTCACAAAATAGATATCCAGGTAACTGTCACCGTTATAGTCGAAGAACGTGGCTCCCGCTCCGGTTCCCTCCACTATGTTGGTCAGGTCGAAGTCACCGAAGCTATGCTTGAAATCGATTCCGGATTCTCCCGTCACGTCAAGGAACACGGGCAACGGCCCCGGCGGCTTGGCAGACCTGCCCAGAGCCGGATCTACGACGCCGAAGATCAGCAAGAATGCGATGATAACCTGGCCGAATCTCATTGATTTCCTCCGACTGTATCCACCTTTGACGATTCCGAGGAAGGCTTGGCAGGAAAGCTCCTCCATCTGGCTCCCATGTCAATCCACTCGATAATGACCCTCTTCTCCAGTGGTGACATGATCGATGGTGAAGAGAAGGGCATCGGTGGTGACTGGGCTCTGCTAGACACTGGATCCCAGGGCCGCGACGTGTTGCGCCCCATGATGTGCCAGACCAAAGGACTGGTTCGTGCCCGACCTGGGTGGACAAACTTTCCGATCAGGCTGTCGTCCCGAGTTCCCTCCTGTGGGGTCATCAACCGCTGATAAAGACGAACCGCGCTCTCCTCTGTCCTCGCACCGGGCTCGATCAAAACCGGAGCCGAACCGCCACGCGCGTGGCAGGCAGCGGTGCTGCATCTGGAGACCACGACTGGAATGACATCCCTTTGGAAATCCACCGTACGTCGCCTGTTTGCTGGAAGGGTCAAATTGTAGGGCGGCTTCTCGACAGCTGAAACCAGACGGTTAGGCGGGGTCATCTCACCATCTTCGTGACAGCCAATACAGCCCCTGGGTTCCCGGTTCTTCACCCAGATCCAGCTGCAGGTTCGGAGCGCTATTCCATCCGAATCCACCAGCTGAAGTTGGATAGGGATATTGGCGGGAACTTGCACAAAGACAGAGCCGTCCTTTTCAACCGGCACCTCTCCCAGCATTCGCTTGGCAATAAAGGGTGACTCAGATCTGAGCGCTTCACCTGCTGGATTGTTCGCCCTCGACTTCTGCCCGGCTCGATTCTCAGGGAGGCCTTCCAGCACTCTCAGGCGTCGAACAATATCCAATGTAAGGTCCGGTGTGTCTGAGATTGACGAGTTGAGAACGTATAATTGTCCATTTGGGTCCGCCTCGTTTACGATACTCGAACGTCCGTCCGGAAGTGGACGCGGACTGACCAAGTGGGCCTGAATGTCATGGTACTCAGGCGCATCGTAGAGCATCGAGGTCTGACCGGTGAGGGGGTCCATTCGGTAAAGCGCATGAGAACCAGTGTTGTCGTCCGGTCGGCCCGAGACGAGAAGATCCCCATCAGGCAATGGAGATGGAGAGTGAAAAAGAGTATTACCGGCTGCACCGATCGTTCGATGCGAATGGAGATTCCTTCGTAATCTCACAGCTGCCAGCTTCCCGGCACCGTCCCACGAGGTCGAATCGCTTTCAACAAAAACGCAGAGCCCCTTAGTGGTCACGCAGGCCATCTGTTTTATTCGTTTTCCCTCGTCAACTGAGAAGACACCCACGTCGGTTCCATCGCTGTTCACAGTCAAGAGGCTTACCCGACCATGAAGGCCATGGTCGAGAAGGGATTTTTGCCGGCTCGAAAAGAGAAGGCGACCGTCAGTCATTACATACGGATCGAAATCACTCGAGGGATTGAAGGTCAAACGGCGGGCTTCGGAACCATCCATTCGACAAGAATAAAGGCTGGTCGAAGGACGGCCGCCCTGCTCGTTCAACTCACCGTGCGCGTCACTAACGAACGTGATCTGGTACCAGGGTTCAGTTGAGACGAGAGTATATAACGTGGACTGGTAGACCGGGCTTCGGCAGTTTCCCAGGTCTCGCGTAATCTGTCGCAGACCAGAGCCGTCAAGGGACATCTCGTAGATGTTCCAAGCATCTCCAACGAGGCGTTTCCCAGCAAAGAGAATCCGTTTGCCGTCAAAAGACACATTCGGGTCCACGGCACTTACAAATCCATCCGTCAGAAGCGTGAGTTCCCGGCCCGGAGAAAGCAGCACGATTCGAGCCCGTTCTCCGAAACCAGTTCTCTCTGTCAACGAAAGTGGGACTTGCTGAGTCTGCTTCTCCAGCACAGGGAGTTGTGCAAGGACGATCGATTCCTTGACTTCCTTGGAAAAACCGTACCCTTGGTGGAGACCCAGTAGAACTCCCAGAGCGAGTCGAAATATGCGCCCTAGCATCATCCTCAAATAAACATCCGAATCATTGGTCTCATCACCATCCGAATTATTTGCAGCAAAACGTGTGCCAGTCCCTAATACTCTCATCGAATATACAGTGTAAGTATATGCAAAAAAAACATTTCAACCTATGTTTGGAAGACATTCTCCTGATCATGAGAAACACAGACTGCATAAATTCTATGATCTGCTGGACCTTGTTGCCATGCGACCATGGCGGAGGTCGCAAAATAACCCTTTCACTATGAATCATTTAAGCCCAATGGTGGCCGGAATGATTGGTGTAACCACGCGTGCAAGAGCAGTTCATAAATATCATGGATAACTTTTGGGGGCGGATTCCAGATGCCGGATGCCAGTTACCGGGTACCAGATGCCGGAAGCTGATTTGGGCTTCTTTAGAGAGGACGGTGGTGCTGCTCGACTGCGAGTTGGAATCTATTGATCATTTTGCCGAGCTTCCGGAGATCCTCACGTAACTTGTCGTAAAGATTCTTATCGGTGAGGGATCCAGTTTCGTAGAGCGTTTCGAGATGATCGATGGTTTCATCACATGAGGATTCCGCGTAACAGAGGAAACGGATATAGTCCTACTTGTAGCGCCTTCTGCCGTATCCCTCGACGATGTTGGAGCGGGTAGATTTGCAGGATCTCCTAATCTGAGTTCCTTCCTCATAGAGCTCGAAACGAGGCAGTTTGCACAGAGTCATTTGATGAATCTCGATGCTTAAGTCTCGTGCCAACCGCCAGATCTCCTGTTTTCGATAGCTCATGGGCGTCCTTCTCTTCCCCAATTACCTATATATACGCGTGACACAGGAAGAAACGCGAAGCTCAATAGGGCATCCGGTATCTGGTATCTCGTATCCGGCATCCGGTATCTATCATCCTTTGTCGTGAACTTAATCGCGAACTTTGTCGGAATCCCGGTGGACGAATCGACAAGGTCTCGACAAGGCTTACGACAAAGGGAACGGATTTGGCATCCGCCTTCGCTCTACGAGCTACGGCGCGACAGGTCTGGCATCTGGTATCCGGCATCCCGCATCCGGTATCTGGCATCTGGTAACCGGCATCTGGTACCCGGTGCCAATTTCCACTTGAGTAGCAGGCGTTTCACGATTATGATGCTGTTATTCATTAGACTGGTAAAATAACGTTTAGATAATTACGAACGCAGTCAACCAGAGGAGGGACTCAAATGCCAGAAGGAAAGCGGCCCGAGGAAAACGGGTCCGGTATCTCCCGGCGTGATTTCTTTAAGACAAGCACGGCCGGAGCGGTATCAACTGCTTTAATCTCGAAGCAGGGTATGGCAGCCCCGGGTGAGGTCACGAAATTCGGGCCTGACCCGGTGAAGATTAAGCTCATCGTCAATGGCAAGGGGCGCGGGTTGAAGGTTGAGCCGCGCGTGACACTCCTTGATGCCCTTCGGAATGAGCTGGACGTCACCGGGCCTAAGAAAGTATGTGACCGAGCAACCTGTGGCGCCTGTACGGTGTTGATGGACGGAAAGCCCGTATACGCGTGTTCGATTTTGGCCATCGAGGCAGAGGGAAAGCAGATTGTGACCGCCGAAGGGTTGGGTTCGCCCGACAAAATGCATCCCATCCAGAAGGCCTTTGTCGAGAACGATGCCCAACAATGCGGATTCTGTACACCGGGGTTCGTCGTGGCTTGCCAATCGTTTCTAGAGGAGAATCCAAACCCCAGTGTGAAGGATATCGAAGAGGGGCTGGGAGGAAACCTTTGCCGCTGTGGTACCTACAAGGGGATTCGCGAAGCGGTTCTAGAGACGGCTGCGAAAGGAGGAATCGATGCCTGAATTTAACTGGCCGGAATCAGATCGAAGATGGCGGATCGGTAAACATCGAACTCGTGTGGATGGCCCAGACAAGAGCTGCGGCGCAGCCGAGTTCACGTATGACGTGAAGTTGTTCGGAATGCTTTATGCCAGGATGCTCCCTTGTCCTCACGCCCGTGCCAGGGTAATCAGCGTGGACACAAGTGCAGCGGAGGCGATGAAGGGTGTCCATGCGGTGCGAGTCATTCAGGGACCCGGTACCGAGATCAAGTGGGCTGCGGACGACATTGTTGCTGTTGCTGCGGAAACAGAAGAGATCGCCGGCGACGCGGTTAACGCGATCAAGGTAGATTACGAAGTACTCGAACATTTTGTCTTCGAAGAGCACCTGGACAAGGCGCCCGAAGTCAACCCTGCGCAGGAACAGACGACCGGTGAACCGGCCCAGGCCTTCTCGGATGCCAAGGCACAGAGCGAAGGCTATTACGGTTGCGGAGTCGTCTCACATGCCTGCCACGAGTCTCACGGCCACGTCGCTCATTGGACTGATGAAGAACATCTCACCGTGTTTTCTTCCACCCAGGCAGTCACCGGTTTGGTTGGGCAGTTTTCTGAAGCTCTTGAGATCCCGGCCGCCAATGTCCGGATCATTTGTCAGAACATGGGAGGAGGCTTCGGTAGCAAGTTCAGTGCAGACCGGTGGGGTATTGAGTGTGCACGTTTGGCTCGCCAGACGAAACGTCCGGTGAAGCTCATGCTGGAACGGGGACCTGAACTGCAGATTGCGGGAGGGCGCCCCTCCACCTTCGCACGTGTGAAGACTGCGGTGGACGCCGACGGCAATTTAACGGGCTGGGACTCCAAATCGTGGGGAACAGGCGGTCCGTCAGGAACGGGAAGTCCTCCGCTGCCGTACGTGTTTGAGGTACCAAATCGGAAACACCAGCACTCATCTGTACCCGCAAACATTGGGCCTTCTCGAGCCTGGAGAGCACCCAATCACCCTCAAGCCTGTTTTGTAACGATGACGGCCCTTGAGGACATGGCAGCCACGATCGAGATGGATCCTCTTGATTTCTTCTTGAAGAACATTTCCCTCACGGGTGTCAGGGCCGAGTCATATGCCGAAGAGCTGAAGCTTGGGGCTCAGATGATGGGTTGGAAACGTAAGTGGAAACCTCGGGGACAAAATGGGGACGGCCCGGTGAAACGCGGTCTGGGTTTGTCGCTCCACACCTGGGGTGGTCGAGGTCATCAGAGCAATTGTGAGGTTCTGATCCATCCCGACGGATCTGCAGAAGCGCGCGTGGCTAGCCAGGATCTGGGAACAGGTACTCGGACCGTTATTGCGACTGTGCTAGCTGAGACCTTTGGGCTCCGGGTTCGGGATGTGACGGTCCGAATCGGAGACAGCCGTTTTCCTGCCTCGGGAGCTTCGGGTGGCAGTACGACCGTTGGAGGCGTGAGTTCCTCCACGCGTCGAGGTGCTATCAACGCACTGGAAATCCTGCTCCAAAAGGTCGCTCCAGAGCTTGGAGTCGCCCCAGAAGAGCTGGAAGCAGTTCGAGGAAGGATCAGGGTCAAGGCTTCGCCCAATCGATATTTGACCTGGAAGCAGGCCACGGGACAACTGGGTGTCAACCCGATCTCAGCGGCCGGGAGTAATCCGGGACCAGGGAAGCTGATTGATAGTGGAGTCGCTGGAATTCAGATGGCAGATGTGTCCGTCGATATTGAGACCGGTATCACCAAGATAAACAAGATGGTCGCGATCCAGGACTGCGGTCTGATTATCGACATGCTCACTGCCAAGAGCCAGGTTTACGGCGCCTTGACCATGGGCATCAGTTACGCACTTTGTGAAGAGCGCATCATGGATCCCGTGACTGGCCGGTTGTTGAACGACGACATGGAGTTTTACAAACTGCCGGGCATAGGTGACATTGGGGACCTGATTGTCCATATGATGACAGGACCGGGATACGATGAACGCGGTGTGATCGGACTGGGAGAACCACCAGTCATTTCGCCTGGCGCGGCAATTTCGAACGCTGTCGCAAACGCTATTGGTGTTCGGGTTCCTTATCTGCCTCTAACCCCCGACCGGGTCTTGGAGGCTCTTGAGAAGGGAGGAGCGGCCTGATGAATAGGTTTCAATACGCAAGCCCTGTAACGAAAGAGAGCGCGGTAGAGTTGCTCGGAAGTGGCGCGGTTGTCCTGGCAGGCGGAACTGACTTGTTGTCTCTGATGAAAGCGGATGTCGCCAGTCCCGATCTCGTCGTCAATATCAAAGAGATAGCTGAACTGAAGGGCCTCGAACACAGTGAGGGATCCGGATTGCGAATTGGGGCGCTTGTCACAATCGATGAGTTGCTTCAGGATTCCAGGGTCCAGGAGGAGTACCCTTCACTTATTCAGGCAGCTGACGGGATCAGGAGCGCCCAGATCCGGTCGGTTGGGACCGTCGCAGGAGATCTCTGCCAGCGACCAAGGTGCTGGTATTATCGTCACGGTTACGGCCTTTTGGCGATGCAGAATGGGTCGTCGATGGTCGTTGACGGTGATAATCGCTACCACGCCATCCTCGGCAACGGAGGTCCGGCTTACTTCGTTAACCCTTCCAGCTTCGCACCCTCTCTGATCGCGCTTGGGGCCAGCCTTAAGGTGTCCGGTCCAAACGGCGAAAAGGAGATTTCGGTTGCCGACTTTTTCCAGACTCCGCAAAGCGAAGCGGAAAAGGAGTACAAGCTCTCTGACTCGGAAATTGTGACTCAGATCCTGGTTCCCGCAGCGGGCGGGAAAGCCAATGCCACGTATGAAATTCGAGAAAAGGAGGCCTTGGATTGGCCCCTTGCCGCGGCAGCTGTATCCCTGGTGATGCAAGGTGATCAGGTGGAGTCGGCAAAAGTTGTTTTGGGTCACGTAGCCCCGGTTCCCTGGAACAGTGACGAAGCTGCGGCGGCACTGAAGGGGAAGGCTGTGAGCGCCAGTGTTGCTGACGATGCAGGCAAAGCCGCTGTTCAACAGGCTAAGGCGCTGAGTCGCAATAAGTTCAAGATCCAACTGGCACGTGTGGCCGTCAAACGAGCGATCCTGCGGGCCGCAGGAATGGAGGTTTGATTATGACCACTCCGAAAACGAGACGAGATAGCTGCAAGCGGTTGCGTTCGAAGAGCATGTTTATCGAGTCTGAACCGGACCCGACTGTGCCTCGAGGCAGCGACGGTTTCTACTGGTGTAGCCATACCATGACCTGTCTCGGTCCCGATGGCGAAGTAGCGACTCGAGAAAAATGCGAGTCCGGCCGTACTTGTTTTGAGACGCATTGACACCTCAACTGTTTGAAACAACTCTGCGGGCCGAATAGGTTTCGAATCCTTTCGGCCCACAGGGAAACCTCGCCTTCTTACCACTGGGTTTCTACAGGATAGTTTCCGAGTCCCTGGCCGGCAGAGTTGCGAAACTTTCGTATCGGCATGTACATCTAGAATAATACGTAGCACTTTATTTACAATTGTGAGTTCTTTGGGAGATGTACACTGATGAAGAAACTGTGTGTTCTGCTGTGTCTTGTGGCGCTTTGGGCCGGTGCCAACGTTTATGCGAATGATCCGACGGATCCTGTAGTT
>JAUWTT010000506.1 GCA_030614585.1 Acidobacteriota bacterium | reverse complement strand
GACGGGCGCGATATCGTCCACCAGGCCATCACAGTCGTTATCTAAATGGTCGCAAACCTCGGGTGTTGAACCGTCAAGGGGAGCGCAACTATCTGCTAGCGCGCCATCGACACAGGTCTCCTCACCCACATTCCCACGACACTCACCCTGGCCACAGGTCTTCTCGACGGGTGCGATATCATCCACCAGGCCATCACAATTGTTATCTATCCCGTCGCAGACTTCGCCAACGCCGGGGTGTATTGCGGGATTGCCATCGTCGCAATCACCATCACAGTTGGTCCACCCGTCATCGTCGTTATCCTCACACGCCCCGCCGCCGCAATCCAGCGGCGGAATGACACAGATGCGAGTGTAGAAGTCGAAGCCTCCGGTCGCCTCGTAGTATTCATTTGTAAACCAGAAGGTACGGTCGTCAACCGGATCGACACTGATCGTTGAGTAGTCCCCCCACCGGTTGCTCGAGCCAGTCTGTGACCCGCTTCCCCAATGACAAATCTCTTCTCCTCCCGAAAGTTCTCCGAGAGGATCGCCTGCGCATCGAGTCGCATACGCAAGAGATGGAAATTGCGTCGTACCGGAAAGGCTGTAGCTCAGGGCGATGTTGCCGGCTCCGTCCATCGCAATCGATCCCATCCACCGGTGTAATCCATCATCCGGAGCGAAGGTACCTGTTTGATAGAGGTTCCAGGCCCCACTCGGCTGCGTCTTGCGAAGTTCGGCCCAGCGGATCCCGGCGGTATCATTGCCATCAGCATCAACGGTGTGGTTGACGACGAGAGCTTCGTGACTTCCCGCAAAGTTTCGGTACATCACCCGGAACATGGTGAACTGACTCAGAGTATCCAGCAACTCACCCGGGCTCGGTTGAGGAACACACGCTGCATACCCGCAGAGATTGCTGTCAAACTCAACTGTTGGGATCATCTCCAGCGAGTCAAAGCTCGAGATTCCCGGGTTGTCCCAATCGACTGAAAAGTCCCACAGGCGATAGCCATCGTCCCCCGTGCTCCCGTTGTCCTCACTGTCGAAAATCTGCAGGAAGGGGTTCGGACTTCCCGCAGGGGGAGGTGTCGGGCCTTCCCAGTGAGAAGGCTGCAGGCTAAAGTTCTGATCCCCGGGGAGCAGGAAAGACACCATACCGGCGTCTTCTCCGGCCAGCATTCTATCTCGCTCGAGAGCAGCCACCTTGGCACCACTGTAGGTACAGATGGTCCAAAACCATACGGTCTCGCACTGGAACTCATTGACGGTCAAGTAATAGCCATCAGGCCAAAGCCCCAGCTTCGGATAATCATTGATTGCATAAATCGAGTAACCTCCGTCCTGAGACTTGCTAACTCTGAAGTCGTACAGAAACCAAGGGCCCGTCGGGTCCGGCGTTTCGGAAACAGCAATGCATTGATGGCCATCGGCTTCACCCAGAACGGGCGACTGGTTGCCGATGGCGAGCTGACTAAATACCCATCGGTCCGCCAGTTGATCGTAGAACACCACAGGATCCCCATTATTGAGATCCTTACAGACGCCTTCGAATTCACTCCACAGGGTGTTGTTGGCTGCCGGACCGTAAACAGAGGTCCCGTCTTTGTCGAACACCTCGAAAACCACATTGTTCATCTGGATATAGTGGTCTGGCCCCACGTCGCCTTCGGTGTCAGGGGGAACTATGCGTCCACCACCAACAACCTCGTTGTCTTCATCCGAAGTACCCTCGAAGCTGATCGACAACGGAGTCTGCCCCATCTCAGAAACAGGCTCGGCACTCATCTGGCGAACAGGGTCCATGCCAAGAGTGCTTTGGACAGGCTGAGTCGATCGTATCTTGCGCGTGTTCGGGATTTCTCTGGGAGGACCCTGAGGGGGGAGCTTCGGGGCTATTTCCCTCAAAGGTTTCGACTTACCGTGGCGAACAGCCTTTGCTATGTCCGGAATCATTTCGCCCGATTTACCCTGTGCCAAGGGTACACTGGTTAACAACAAGAAACTCAAAGCAAGCGTCAGTGAGGTTTCGACCTTCATCGTCTGCCCTCCGTCAAATGGGACTATCACCGCCCTGTTTTAGGTCAGTGTTAGGCTGCTCAACGCAGAAGTCTGGTGTCCCTGGTTGCCTTTATCTTTAACTCGAAACCCCTATTCGTCAATAGTTTTTTCCGGAGGCGTAAACTTCGAAAGAGCCTCTTTTCACATTTAAGTCGCCTCCAGTAAAGGTCTTTCCAGGGATCGAGTGGTACCATCAGGGAACCAGTAAGGGGAGTTTCCATATGCAAAAGGTTCACATGGTTGCTTGTAGAACTACGAGGCGAATCGTTCTTCCCAAGAGTGCTAGAGCTGGACACCGGCGATCAGGAATGAGTGCCGGCTCCGTGCGGATTCGTGTAGTAGTGTCTTCTTTTGTTCTCTTGAGTTCCGTCCTCTTCTCCCTGGCCACAGGTGAACAAAAGACCTCAGAGGCAGAGCCGTCCAGGGCCGAACTGAGTAGAGCGTTGGAGTCTGCCCTCAAGAATTCCGAGACTTGGAAAGACATCAGAGTCGAAGCCTCGTGTTCGACGGAAACCGGGCCAACCGTTGTAGAGATATTTGGCCAGGGAGTAGGCATCTGGAAGCGTGCAAAGCAGTTCCCGATTTCCCAGCAGCAGTTCCGCAAGATCTTGGAGGAATTCAGGGATGCCGGTTTCGTGGATTGGCATGACCTCTATGGGGGTTCTGCGGAGCCTGGGGCAGGGGTGAAGATCGTTTGTCGCGCTGGGCTCTCCATTGGTTCGAACTCCAAGATGGTGTCTCAAACAGAAAAAGGGAAGCAGTTTCAGCCACTTCTGGCGCTGACAGCTCGCATATTCGCGATTTCTAAAGGATCCACGGCAGACGGTGTGGTTGCGGATTCGTTGACTGACGGCCTCAGGAAATTGGAGACGGGCGAACTGAATCCCGTGACGTTTCAGTTACTGCTTCATCGGAGATCTGAAAACCGCTCTGAACTAAACAAGGACCAAGGGTGGATCCTCCGCGTGGAGGGTCGCCGAGCCGGCCACCAGACGATCAGACAGAAGGCAGGATACAGCGATCCCGTGGAACTTGATTTGAGTGAGGAGGAATTCCTTGGTCTGACTCGTACCCTTGCCAGTTCCGGGGTAGAGAACTTTCCCCTTAATCTGTTTGCAGATTCCTACACCGATCTGAGCCTCCGAGTATTGAACCGGAAAAAGAGCGTTCAGGCACGACAGTTCCCGGGAGTAACGCCTGAGACACATGGCGAGAAACAGACGTCCTTCGACGGAGTCATCGCCTTACTGAAGGAGCTGAACTCGAAAGTGGAGAGTTCAGGGCAACCCGTGGTCACCTCCACTTCAAACTTCTAAAAGGCTGCGACGTTTTGGTGAGAGACAGAACCCCGCAACCCGGCTTCTTCTAACCTCGATCCGGTGTGTCAATTATTCACAGGAACAAGCTTCCACTTGCGGACATCAGGGAAAAGGCCAATAATCTAGGAAATCGAGTCAACCTTTTAACCCTGGTCGATCACCGGACAAGAAGATAAGTAAGGAGGAAAGAATGACCAAAGGAGAAGCTTTGAGTCTTGAGTTCGAGCTTGAGTCAAGAACCACCCGTAAACTTCTGGAAAGAGTCCCGGAAGACGCTTTCAACTGGAAACCCCACGAGAAATCCATGACTCTGGGCCAACTGGCGTCGCATCTGGCAGAGAACCCGAACTGGGTTGCTCCCATCGTCGAGCAGGAGGAGATGAATGTGGATCCGGACTACAAACCGTATCTCGCGGGTTCGTCGGAAGAACTGCTCGAGAGGT
>JAUWTT010000532.1 GCA_030614585.1 Acidobacteriota bacterium | reverse complement strand
GTAGGTCGATCGTCCTTGAGCTCAGGCTCCTCCCGTTCGGACTTGTCCGTGTTGGTTTTGCGCTTCAAAGTCGGGCGCTTTGACGGCCCAGCCGATCCCGCGCTCCCCGGAGCAGCCAGTTTATTGTCTATGGCAATCAGGCGAGCCTTTACACGGTCAAACTCTGAAGTGTTAACCATGTACTCCTCTTTGAGCGGGAGATAGCCGATTTCTCCCTGGACCTTGACAATCCTGTCGTCTACCGGCGGATGGGTTCTGAAGAAGCTGGTGAACTTACCGGGCTTGTTCTTCTCTCTGGCCTGAAGCTTTTCGAAAAACGTAATGTAACCGTTCGGATCATACCCGGAATTCCACAAGTACTGCGTTCCGAGTTGATCCGCTTCCGATTCCGAACCGCGCGGGATCCCAAGGACAGCCAGAGACATACCCATTCCCAAACCCTGCTGGATCGCCATCTGGGCCCAGTATCCGCCCACGAAGAGCGCGGGCAACGTGGCAAACTGCAACAGCTGAGATTTGGTCATTCTCTCAGTCGCATGGCGGGCCGCAACGTGCGCAATCTCGTGAGCCATAACGCCCGCCAACTCTGACTCGTTGTCTGATTCGAGGATCAAACCTTTGTTTACGTAGAAGTACCCTCCAGGCAACGCAAAAGCGTTGACTTCATCGGTATCGACCACCTTGATAACAAATGGGACTTTTGCGTCCGAGTGCTTGACAATTTCCTGCCCCAGTTGATCGATATACTCGACGACCACCGGGTCTTCCACCAGCCTTGCCGTCTGCTCAAAGAACTGCGCGTACTGAGCTCCCATCTGAATCTCTTTTTCAAGAGAAATAAAATTGGGGAAGATTAGAGCGACCTTTCCATTAATATCTCGGTTCCCGATGTCCTCGACGTCTGTATGCTTGCGACCGGCAAAGGCCGCTGCAGGCATACACACAGCTACGATCAACACCACTGACAGAAACCGCCCAAGTTTTGAACTCATAGAAGACCTCGTCTCAACATTTATTATAGAACAAGTCTGACGATTCTTTGCTCACTAATTTCGCCGGGTCTTTCCTCTGGACCTCAGCTCTGATAAATTTCCTATCTGTTCCTCTATTAAATAAGACTAAGATTTGGCCTGAAGGTTTCACTGACACGAGAGACATTCGATGAAAGTATTGACAGCAGAACAGATGCGGGAGGTCGACCAACTTTCGACCAACGTTTTAGGAATACCCAGCCTGACCTTGATGGAGAACGCCGGTTTCAATCTCTTCCTTGCGATCCAGGAGAGTTTCGATGAGCTGGAAGACCTGGAAATAGCCATCATTTGCGGCAAAGGTAATAATGGCGGTGACGGACTCGTCCTGGCACGTCAACTGATTACCCGAGGTTTCAGCCCTGACGTCTTCTTACTGGCTGCCCGAACCGAGATCTCAGCCGATGCCGCTGTAAACCTCAACATCCTCGAAAAGTCGAACTACCCTGTTTTCGAAATTACATCGGGCGACGAATGGTACGCCGCTGCCGCTAATCTCGGAATCTACGACATCGTTATCGACGCGATCCTCGGTACCGGAATCACAAAACCGCTCCGTGGCTTCTATTCTCAAGTGGTCTCGGACATCAATGAAACTGATGCTTTCGTTCTGGCCGTCGATATTCCTTCCGGTATGTTTTCCGACTCAGTTGAGCGCCCGCCTCTTTCTATCTGGGCGGATTTGACCGTGACCTTTACCGCTCCCAAAGTAGCCCAGGTTCTTGGAGAAGGAATCGAAGCAGAGGGCGACCTGATCGTTGCGCCGATCGGTAGCCCTTCAGAACTGATGGATAAACCCGAGTACTTCCTGAATTTGCTGACACCGGAACTAGTGTCCTTACGCTGCCTACAGAGAGCTAGGAGTTCCCATCAAGGACCCTATGGACACGTGTCGGTGAGATCTGGGAGTTGTGGCAAGTCGGGGGCAGCCAGTCTTAGTTCATTTGCCGCCCTTAGAACCGGGTCGGGACTTGTAACGGCCTTGGTACCGGAAGCTGTCCAGGGACAGGTCGCGTCAGGGCACCCTGAAGTGATGACCGCAGGTTATTCCGAGACCGACCAGGGTACGTTTTCCGCTTCCGCGGCTAAAGATGTTCTCGCCGATCTCTCCGGCAAGGATGCTGCAGCTGTGGGCCCGGGCCTCACTACTCATCCTGAAACGATCCAATTCGTTCACAGCCTCGTCCGGCAGTCTAAAATCCCTCTGATCATCGACGCCGATGGTTTGAATGCTTTCTCGCAGGAGACAGCTCAATTGGTTAATGAGCACGGGTCACCCCTCATCCTGACGCCGCACCCGGGTGAATTCTCCCGGCTGACCGAGAAACCCGTGAGCGAGATTCTGCGCCTGCCGGTTGAAACTGCGAGAGCCTTTGCAATTGATCACTCCGTATGGCTGGTTCTGAAGAACTTTCGGACTTTAGTCGCGACGCCCGACGGACAAGTGTTTGTCTCCCCAACCGGAAACCCGGGCATGGCTACCGCGGGTATGGGAGATGTGCTCACCGGCGTACTGACTTCCGCTGTCGGAACATCGGTCGCACAGGGCGCCTCAGCGCCTGAAGACATTACAGCCGCAGTTTGCTTCGGCGTATTCCTCCACGGACTGGCGGGCGATCTAGCCGTGGAAGAGATCAACGAAAACGCCCTTGTCGCAGGCGATGTGATCGAATTCCTCGATGCCGCCTTCGAGACGCTTTCCAACCACTGATGCAGCGCCTGAGAATCATTTCCGAGAGCGAAGAGTCCACCCTTGAAGCTGGACAGCGCCTTGCCAGGAAGCTCCGGGAACCAGTCGTTATTTTTCTTTTCGGGGAACTGGGGGCCGGTAAGACTCTCCTGACCAAGGGCATCGCGAAGGGTCTTGGCGTGGAGGACATTTCGTTGGTACACAGTCCGAGCTTCAGCTTGGTCAACGAATATCCAATTCCCAATCACAAAATCTTCCATATTGACCTTTACCGTCTGGACACCGCCCGGGACCACTATTCGATAGGCCTGGACGAAATCCTGGACAGCGGCGAATTCGTGATAGTTGAATGGGCTGAGAAGATTCTGTTTCCAGTCAAGAACCCTTTGAAGATTTCGATAAAGGTTCTGGAGAATGACGCTCGTGAGATTGTGATGGAGCAGGGTGTGGAGGTGGAAGAGGAAGCCGGCCAATGACAAATGTCAAATGTCAAGTGACAAATGTCGAATGTCGAACTGGTGAACGCCCTGCCCTCCATAGCTTCAGCGAAGGAGGGTTATCGGTAGATATGGAAACGGATGCCGGATGCCGGATGCCGGATGCCGGATGCCGATAGAAATGATGTCTTCTTAAAGATGACATCTTCTTGGTGTACTTGATGACTGGGTGGTGAGTTTATGAATGTGCGGCGCCTCTATCTTCGTTGCCATCAGCTGGTCAATGAGCGCGTTGACACCGTCCGTTAGCGAGCCGTCATCACCGCCAACAGCGATCTCGTCGTCATTCATGTCAGGTGGCGGTGGCACCTCGAGCTCGTCGTCCTCGCTGCTCGATGCGTCGTCCACAATTACCTGGGTATGGGCCAGCGGGCTCATGATTTCATCGGGTCTGGGCG
>JAUWTT010000589.1 GCA_030614585.1 Acidobacteriota bacterium | reverse complement strand
CGCCTTTGTTTTCTTTCACTTGGGCGCGGATGCACGCGTCACCGTTACGGGTGGAGTGTCCGGGGTTGAGATTGCCGTCCAACATCAGAGAGTCCACGACTTTTCAGCGGAAATCGACTCGAAACAACTGCGGCAAATGGCTGAGGACCCAGACTACTTCGAGACAATCATGCTCGAGTTCCTTTCGAGAAACCGCCGGCATGCGTGAAGGAGAGTCCTGGGTCCTGGGTCTTGGGAAAGTTCGAACTTCGAACGTCGAACTTCGAACTTTCACCTTCCGACTTCGAGCTTCGAACTTCCGATTCTTCGGTTTGGGGGCAACACGCCCTTGGGGCTTGAGGTTTGGCGCAGTACGGTGCCTTGGTTCATGCTCATGCTTCGCCTGCCCTCCATAGCTTCAGCGAAGGAGGGTGATCGGGTAGATCTACCATCAAGACACCAACCACACCAAGAAGATGTCACCCACAAAACGGGAGAATCTTTCCAGTACTCCAATACTCCAAGTCCCCAAGCCCCCGAGACCGCTTCTTTTTTCAGGCCAATGACCTATCCTCTTGGGGTGCAACTTGTATACTTTCAGACGGTGTGAATTAGCCGACATCAGGGGAGGGCTTCATGAGCAGCTCAATTGAGGGCTTTATGGATCAAGTCGCCGCCAAGAACGCGGGTGAGAAGGAGTTTCTTCAGGCGGTTCAGGAGGTTGTTGAGTCGATCTACTCGGTGATTGAGAGGAACCCTCGTTACCGGAGTGAAAGAATTCTGGAGCGCATCGTCGAACCCGAGCGAGTCGTGATGTTTCGGGTGCCCTGGACGGATGACGAGGGTGAGATCCACGTCAACCGCGGCTTTCGAATAGAGATGAGCAGTGCCCTGGGCCCGTACGAGGGCGGTCTCCGCTTCCATCCCAGTGTGAATCTTGGGATCCTGAAGTTCCTGGCCTTTGAGCAAGTTTTCAAGAATAGTCTCACGACGTTGCCCATGGGGGGAGGTAAAGGAGGATCGGATTTCGACCCGAAAGGAAAAAGTGACGCTGAAGTGATGCGCTTCTGTCAGGCGTTTATGAGCGAACTGTTCCGACACATCGGTCCGAATACGGATGTGCCCGCTGGGGATATCGGAGTTGGAGGCAGAGAGATCGGGTACCTGTTTGGGATGTACAAGAAGCTCTCAAACGAGTTTACCGGAGTCCTGACGGGTAAGGGTGCGGCTTGGGGAGGGTCGCTGATTCGGCCTGAGGCAACTGGCTACGGTGCAGTCTACTTCGTTGAAGAGATGCTCAAGACCCGCAAAGACAGCCTGAAAGAAAAGCGAGTCGCGGTATCCGGGTCAGGAAACGTCGCACAGTACGCTACTGAGAAGGTTTTGGAGCGTGGAGGTAAAGTAATTACATTATCCGATTCCAATGGGACGATTGTCGACGAGTCAGGAATTAACCGCGAGAAGTTAGATTATGTGATGGATCTCAAGAACAATCGCCGCGGACGCATCAAAGAATACGCTACACGATATTCGGAGGCGACCTATCTGGAGAACCAGCGCCCCTGGTCGGTCAAGTGCGATGTCGCTCTGCCTGCGGCCACAGAGAATGAGATCAACGAAGAGGATGCAAGGGACCTGCTTGACAACGGCTGCATCTGTGTCGTTGAAGGAGCGGACATGCCGACGGAACCGGCTGCCGTAGAACGACTACTCGATGCGGGAATACTCTTTGGCCCTGGGAAGGCGGCCAATGCAGGAGGTGTTGCTGTCTCAGGCCTCGAGATGACCCAGAATTCAATGCGGCTCACCTGGACTCGTAAAGAGGTGGACGAACGGCTCCATATGATCATGAAGGGAATACACCGAACCTGCGTGAAGTATGGGCGTGACGGGGACTCTGTCAGCTATGTCGATGGCGCCAATGTGGGCGGCTTCATTAAGGTGGCTGATGCGATGCTGGATCAGGGCCTGGTCTGATGTGAAGGTCGGAATTGGCTGCCGCCCGGTTTGTGAGGAATGTGGACCCGCAGGTAGAATGGAATGGATGAGCCTGTGAGTGCCTAACCACAGGGATTCCATTCCATAAACGTGATTTAACGATGCCTCAGCACCAAGAATCGACGAGTGTCAGGCGCTTTCATGACCTTATCCCGTTCCGGGTTCGGGAAGTCCTCCTTGTGTCTTCGCCCTACGACTCGTTTGTTCTCCAGGAAGATGGACACCTGACGGAAAGGATGTACTTTGAGTACAAAGAAATAAGCCTTTCCTCTTCACCGCGGTTTACTCATGTCACGAATAGTGAGGCCGCCATCCGTCTTCTTCGCGAACGTCGCTTCGATTTGATTCTGGCGATGACGAGTCTGGCCGGGATGGATATCAATGCCTTCGGCCGAAGGGTCAAAGAATTGCGGCCGGGGAGGCCGGTGGTGTTGCTGGCTATCGACCGTAATGAAGTCAACCGTCTGCGGGATGTGATTGATCCGAAGGCGATTGACGATTTTTTCCTGTGGAGCGGCGACATCCAGATCCTGTTAGCTGTGATCAAATGCGTCGAAGACCGTCACAACGTGGATCATGACATCAGGAGTGGCAACGTACGCGTCATTATCATGATAGAAGACTCACCCCAGTATTATGCGTCGTTTCTTGGGGTGCTGTATGAGGAACTGATGCGCCAGTCGCTATCACTCTATTCGGAGGGCCTGAACGATCTCTACCGGCTCATGTACATGCGCTCGCGACCGAAGGTGCTTCACGCCCGATCGTACGAGGAAGGGATGGAGTTGTTTCGGAAGTATCGGCGTAACGTTCTGGCCGTAATCAGTGACATCGCTGTGCCGAGAAACGGGGAATTGGACCTGCGAGCCGGGTTAGACTTTGCCCGTAATGCGCGGAGGTACGACCCTGCATTACCTCTTCTGCTCCAGTCTGCCCAGGCTGATAACCGGGAAGAGGCGGTTCAACTGGGTGCAGCGTTCCTGGATAAGAACTCCAAAAACCTTTTGTCGGAAGTCAGTGATTTCCTGGCCAGGCGCCTGGGCTTTGGCGACTTTATCTTTAGAACTCCGGATGGTGAAGAATACGATCGAGCGCGAGATCTGCGCGAACTCGAACAGAAGCTTG
>JAUWTT010000059.1 GCA_030614585.1 Acidobacteriota bacterium | reverse complement strand
CTTAGTGGCCCTGGCGTTGAATACCGGGATGCAGGAGGAGTTTCAGAAGCGGATCCTGGGGGTCACCTCGCATATCAACCTGCTAGGGCTTGGCGGAGTCCCTGTAACCGGTTACGAACGGTTGATTGGTGAGATGGGTGACGTTCCAGAGGTGGTGGGACTTTCGCCCACAATTTACGGGCAAGGACTACTTCAGAGCCTTGGACGCGAGAAACCCGCCATCATTAAAGGCATTGACCCTCGTCACCAGGAGACTTTTTCCGACCTGTTAACGAATCTGCTGGAGGGGAGCATGGAAGGTTTCGACCAACTGGAACCCACCCCCCCAATCATTCTCGGCAGGGATCTGGCCGAGAGTCTGGCTGTTTCTTCCGGCGAGATAATTCGTGCCCTGGGAGTCCAGGGGGAGCTATCACCGCTGGGCCGTATGCCGCGAATCGAGAATTTCAGAGTTTTGGCGATTTTCGAGTCGGGACTCTGGGAGTACGATGCCAACTGGGCTCTGGTTCCTCTGGCAGCGGCACAGGACTTCTTTTCGCTTGGGCCACAGCAGGTTTCAGCTATAGAGTTTCGCATTCATGATATCTACCGGGCGCCCGAGGTAGCTGAGAAACTCAAAGAGATGGCCGGGCCCGGGTTTACGGCTAACACGTGGATAGAGTTGAACCAGCCCTTGTTCTCCGCCTTGCGGCTCGAAAAACTGGCGATGTTCGTTGCTATCGGGCTGATCATTCTTGTGGCCTCCCTGAACATAATCAGTACCCTGATCCTGATGGTGATGGAGAAGGGTCGCGATATCGCGATTATCACTGCGATGGGTGGAACGAGCCGTACCCTTACCCGGATTTTCATGTTGCAGGGTCTGATAATCGGGACTGTCGGAACTGTTCTAGGGGACATTCTGGGGGCCGTCACAGTCTGGTATCTGGATACCTATAGAGTCTTCAGTTTGGAACCTCAGGTTTACTCGATTCCTTACGTACCGTTTCGTCTCACCTGGCAGGATATGATTGTGGTTTCCGCAGTAGCCTTACTGATCAGTTTCGTGGCCACGCTTTATCCAGCCAAAACCGCCGCCAAGCTGGATCCAGTGGAGGCCTTGCGATATGAGTAAAGCGCTCAGGATCTCAGGTCTCTGCAAGTCATATCAGTCGGGTGACCAGCTGCTCGTAGTGCTCAATGACCTTTCTCTGGAGGTTGAAAAGGGAACCCTGGTCGCGATCACCGGTGAAAGTGGCTCGGGAAAGAGCACGCTGCTGCATCTGGTAGGCGGGATGGAGCAGCCGAGTTCGGGAGAGATCGTTTTCGGAAGTACTGATATCGTTAAGCTCCAGGGTGAGCAGCTCGCTGGGTTTAGGAACTCCATGGTCGGCTTTGTATTTCAATTTCACCATCTTCTTCCGGAATTCACGGCTCTTGAGAACGTCATGTTTCCATTACTCATTCGTGGTGTACCCACCAGTGAGGCAGCTGAGCGGGCAGCCGGGCTACTCGACGAGGTCGGTCTGGCCCAACGAAGCCACCACCAGCCTGGAGAACTTTCCGGAGGTGAACAGCAGCGAGTTGCTATTGCCAGAGCTCTGGTGGGGAATCCCGGGTTACTACTGGGGGACGAGCCTACAGGCAATTTGGACGGAAAGACGTCAGACTCCGTTCACCGGTTACTCTTGCGAATCCACGAGGAGTATGGGCTGACTTCAATAATCGTCACTCACAATCTGCGGCTGGCTGATCTCTGCGATCAGAAGCTCCTCCTGGTTGACGGGAAGCTGGAGTAGGCGGGGGGACCGGTTATCGGCATGCCCTCCATAGCTTCAGCGAAGGAGGGTGATCGGTAATCGGTGATCGGGTGATCGGTCAGTACTGGGTAGCAAGCCGTATTCGCGGAAGTAGGTGCTGAAGTTTCCCGAAACTTTGTCGTGAACTTTATCGCGAACTTCGTCGAGATCCCCATTGGTGGTCGAATCGACAAGGATCACGACAAGGCTTACGACAAAGGGATCTCCCCCCAACTTTGTCGTGAACTTAATCGTGAACTTCGTCGAGATCCCCATTGGTGGTCGAGTCGACAAGGATCACGACAAGGCTTGCGACAAAGCAAAGCGATGCCGTATTCGAAGCGGTAGCAGCCTTTGACAAAAAAAGCCAGACTTGGGCAACAGGCCGGCTTACGAGCCCCGAGCCCCACGAAGTGTCATCTTTATGTTGTATTTTCGCGGCTCGAACCTTATGAGTGCGTCTCTGCAAGGGGGGAAATCGAGTATCTGCTGTTCGGAGGCTCAATCACGAAGATTGAGCAAGAGAGGCGTAGAATCAAGGCTTTCACAAAGCCTTCAGAATTTGCTGTGGCGCGATCAATTTTGATTTAATAGGGTGCGAATTGAGATCTTGAATTTAATATGTTCGAGAAATACACGGAGAAGGCCAGGCGCGTAATTTTCTTCGCCCGCTACGAGGCGAGTCAGCTGGGATCTCGGTCTATTGAGACCGAACACATCCTGCTGGGTTTGCTGCGGGAAGACAAAGCGCTGGCCGGTCGCTTTATTCCGCGATCGCAAGCTGCCTTGGAGAGTATCCGGAAGGAAATCGAAGGGGGCATGGCCAAGCGGGAGAAAGTCTCGACCTCGGTTGAATTACCGTTGAGCGAAGAGTCGAAGCGTGTTCTCAGTAATGCGACCGAAGAGGCCGAGCGGCTTCTGTGCAACTACATCGGAACGGAGCATATCCTCCTCGGGCTTCTTGGAGCCGAAGGGTCGGTCGCGGCCAGGATCCTGCAGGGAAAGGGCCTGAGCCTGGGCAAGGTCAGGGAAGAGCTGGCTGGAACCGCGCCCGAGAAAGAAGGCGGACCTAAGGCGAAGGGCACTCTTGTCTTGACAGAATTCAGTCGAGACCTCACGGAAGCGGCTGGAAATGGTGCTCTTGATCCTCTGATCGGCCGAGATGAAGAGCTGGAGCGCGTGGTCCAGATACTCTGCCGCCGAACCAAGAACAATCCGGTCCTGATCGGGGAGCCGGGTGTCGGCAAAACCGCCATTGTGGAGGGCCTGGCGCAGAGGATCGTGAAGAACGAAGTTCCGGGGATGCTCAGCGACAAGCGCATTCTGGCGCTCGACATTTCTCTGATCGTGGCGGGAACGAAGTATCGCGGTCAATTTGAGGAGCGCTTGAAGACGATTATGAAAGAGTTGGCCGAGAATCCAAATTATGTCGTCTTCGTTGACGAACTGCATACGCTGGTGGGTGCCGGTTCTGCTGAGGGTTCTCTGGATGCGGCGAATATTCTGAAACCGGCACTTTCCCGCGGAGAGATCCAGTGCATTGGTGCCACAACCCCGTACGAATACCGTCGCTCCATCGAAAAGGATCGTGCCCTTGAACGGCGGTTCCAGACCATCAAGGTCAATGCGCCTTCAGAAGAAGAGACGGTCGAGATAATCCACGGAATCAAGGAGCGCTACGCTAGTTTTCACCGGGTTCGTTATGAAGATGAGGCCGTCATGGCAGCAGTCTATCAGTCAAGTCGTTACATAACGGATCGGTTTCTGCCGGACAAGGCGATCGATGTGCTGGACGAGGCTGGAGCGCGGGTTAAGCTCGACAATACTTCTATTCCCAAGGAGGTTGCAGAAGTTCAGAGCAAGATCCAGGCTATTGTCCGCGAGATGGACGAGGCGATCTCTGCTAAGGATTTCGAGCGTGCGGCCAAACTGAAGGAAGAGGAGTTAAGAGAGCGGGAGGACCTGGAGTCTCGGACCGAACACTGGCAACTCAACAACCAGGAAGCTCCGGTGGTGAGCAAGCGGCACATTGAGGACGTCATTTCCCGCTGGACCGGTGTTCCAGTGGAGTCACTGCAGGAAGAAGAGATGCAGAAACTGCTTCAGATGGAGGAGCAACTGCATCAGCGGATCATTAGTCAGCACAAGGCGGTGTCTGCGTTGGCTCGAGCCATCCGGCGGAGTCGTGCCGGAATGAAGAGCCCTAACCGGCCTGTAGGTTCGTTCCTTTTCCTGGGGCCGACGGGTGTGGGAAAAACGGAGTTGGCAAAATCTCTTGCCGAGTTTCTGTTTGGCAGCGAGAAGGCACTGATTCGGTTCGACATGTCCGAGTACATGGAGAAACACTCGGTTTCCAAACTGATTGGATCTCCGCCTGGATACGTAGGTCACGAAGAAGGGGGGCAGTTGACGGAACAGATTAAGAGGAATCCGTATTCGGTTGTTCTCCTGGATGAGATTGAAAAGTCACACCAGGATGTTTACAACCTCCTTCTCCAGGTTTTTGAAGACGGACAGTTAACTGATTCCCGCGGCAACACTGTCGATTTCAAGAACGCGATCATTATCATGACTTCGAACATAGGCGCTCGCCATCTTGTGAATAAGTCTACGCTAGGTTTCACCAGCCAGGAGGGGGAATCTGCATCGAGGGCGAGCGATGCAATCATTAATGAGGTCAAGAAGATCTTCAATCCAGAATTTTTGAACCGTCTGGATGAGATTATTGTGTTCGATTCTCTGACAGAGGAAGACCTGAGAGAAATCGTGGAACTACTCCTGACTCAGGTGAACCAGAATCTCGAATCCAAGAGGATCAAAATTCAGCTTCAGGAAGACGCGAAAAGTTGGATCATCGACATTACGTGTCAGGACCGGTCTTATGGCGCCAGACCCTTGCGGAGAGCGATCCAGAAGTATATCGAAGATCCTGTTTCCGAACTAATCATCCAGGGGAAACTGAAAGATAACGAGACATTGGCCGTCTACTGGAAAGAAGATGCGTTGTACTACCGTCATGATGGGTCCGAAGTGGAAGGGGCTCTCTTTTCGTACGATCTTGTCTGATTTCATCGCTTGGTTTCTCCGGTCACCTATTTCCCGTTCATTTTCGAGAGTAGGTCTAGGAATACTTGGAGTAAAGGAATTGTGTTAGGATTTCGCGGTCTCTGTCGGCTGGTTGGGGGCTGCGAAGCAGTAGAGGGTTGAGGCACGTATAGATGACTGGTAAGGGCTTTGCACAACGAGGCTGTTCTTTCTGGCAGCCCTTTATGGCTGTTATGTGGGTGGTGGTTGCGGCGGCGATCCCTTCGCTGGCAGCACAGCAGCCTGCACCACCGCAAAGGATCGAGGAACTCCGGGTTGTTGGGAATCGCCGCATTCCGGAAAGCACGATCCTCTATTACATACAGACGAAAGAGAACGATCCCTACAACGAGCAGCAAATTCTCAGGGATTACCGCAACCTGCTCAATACAAACTTTTTCACCGACGCGAAGGTCCTGCTCGAAGAGGGCGAGACTGGTACCATCGTCATTTTCGAGGTGAAAGAACGCCCGCTGATCCGTGCGATCGAATACGAGGGAATGAAGTCCTTTAAGGAATCCGATGTCCTCGAGAAGTTTCGGGACATGCGTGTTGGAATGACCGTTGACTCTCCTTTCGACGAGTCGAAGCTGCCTCGGGCGAGAAAAGCGATCAGTACTCTCCTCGAACTCAACGGTCGGCCGCTGGGCCGCGTTGAGATTGACGTGGAGCCGATTACCTCCTCGTCGGTCCGGCTGGTTTTCCAGATTGACGAAGGTCCGAAAGTACGCTTGGGCAAGATCGAATTCGAGGGGAATACGGTTCTGTCGGATGATGAACTCAGGGATTCTCTGGAGCTCAACAAAGAACGTAGCCCGATCACCATGTTCAAGGGTTCGGACAAATTTATCGCGGACAAGCTCGAATACGATGTGCAGGTGAACCTTCTGGCGAAGTACCGCGAGATTGGCTACATCATGGCCCGGGCCGGCCAGCCGAAGGTCGAGATCGTAGAGGGCCCGCAGGGGTTGATCTATGGGTTTCGAAAGACCAGGCAGCAGTACTACGTGACGATTCCGATCGAAGAGGGGGAACAGTTCACTGTCGGAAAGTTTGAGGTTGTCGGTGTAGAGACATTTGCCAAGGAGATGGTTGAGCGAGGCTTCGCGAGCCGCGTAGGGGATGTAGTGAACTACACTCGACTTCGGGAATCGACAGACAAGCTCAAGGAACTCTATGAGACTCTCGGTTTCCTCGATATGGAAGCTCGACCCGACATTAATCCCGACCCCAAGACGAAGAAGGTCGATATCACGATCAGCGTAATCGAGGGAAAGCGATACATCGTTCATCAGATCAATTTCGCCGGGAACACCAAGACCAAAGACAAGGTCATGAGACGGGAGTTTCTGCTGGAAGAATCAACGGAGTTCAATGGCAGGCTCCTGGACATTTCCATCCGTAGGCTCAACCAGCTCGGTTTCTTTGAACAGATTGAAGAAAGCGACTACGACGTCATTAAGAGACCCGATGAGGGTGAAGTGGACGTGCTCGTGAAGGTCAAGGAACGGAGTCAACAGTCGATCGGTGTCACAGGCGGAGTCAGCGGATACAGCGGCGGATTCTTCGGCATCAATTATTCGACCAACAATTTCAGAGGTCGAGGAGAGAGAATAGACGTCCAGATTCTGGTGGGAACCCGATCCTCCAACTTCTCGGTCTCCTTTACGGAACCGTACTTCCTGGATTCGCGAGTTTCCCTGGGAGTGTCCGTCTTCAACCAGCGGTTTCGCTTCGATACCTATACAGCGTTCTTTGGCTTGATTTCGCCCAACAACAGCATTCCTTTGTATACCCGGAAAACCACGGGGTTCACAGTGTCGGGAAGTTATCCACTGGGGCGATGGACACGTGGAGGACTCAAGTATTCGCTGCAGAACATCAGGATCGACGATATCGCCGACATCTACCAGGATTTTGCCCTTGGGCAGCTTGTAGGGTTTACGCCCGGAGGTGATATCGAGGATGCCAGGAAAGGGATCATCCGGAGCGAGGTCACGCCGAGTTATATCTACAACTCAAAGAACTCGTTCTTCCAGGCAACCATGGGTTCACGCTTCGCTGTTGAGGTGCCCATCTCGGGCGGACCTCTGGGCGGGACCTTCAACATCATTCGGCCGTTCGTCGAGTATCAGCATTTCATGCCGGACAAGTGGATAAGTCGTGGACGGAATACATTTGCGATGAGAGTCCGCTTCATTCATATCATCCCGTACGGTACGCTCGATAACGGGCAGCCGATGACTGCGCCGTTCTATGAACGTCTCTTCACTGGTGGCGAATACTCACTCAGAGGATTCAACCTCCGGTCTGTGAGTCCCTGGGCACAACTGCGATCGCCCCGGCTGGACCCGGGCGGCAACCCGATTCTGGATCCCGCTACAGGGCTACCGTTCATTTCGGAACAGACGATTCCTGTGGGCGGAGACACACAACTCCTGGCCACGGGGGAGTATCGCATCCCGATCGCTGGGCCGGTTCAGTTAAACGCTTTCGTTGATTTCGGAACTTCTGTCGTATTGCGGGAAGACAATATCCAGGTTTTTGGTCCAAGCACTTTCATTAGCCTTGTAGACAGCACGAATTACGTGTGGCGTATGTCGACCGGAACCGAGATTCAGTTTCTACTTCCGGTCATCAATCAACCCTTCCGTCTCATTTTTGCGTACAATCCACTGAGACTGCAAACGGATGTGGTGGTAAATGGGATACGTCTACCGCTGGTGGAGCGTACGTCGAACGTCAGGTTCACAGTGGGGTATAATTTCTAAGAACTTAGGGAGAAGGAGCGAGGGAAGAATGAATCAACTATTGCGAATAGGCGTGGCACCGCTTGCGGTGCTGTTCCTTTTGGGTCTAGGGACGACTCTTGGTCAGACATCAAAGATCGGTTTCGTCAACAGCCAGGAAGTCCTTCTGGGAACGGAAGAAGGCCGGAGCGGGTTGGAAACACTGGAGCAGTTGAGAGCTACAAAGGCTCAAGAATTCGAGGCCAAGAACAAGGAACTGCAGGACCTTCAGGTGGATTTCCAAGCCAAACAGAGGACATTGAATCCTCAGGCCTTGACTCAGATGGAGCGAAGTATCGAGCAGAAACAGATCGATCTGAGGCGCTTTCAGGAAGATGCACAGTCAGATCTCAATCTGAGACAGAATGAATTGCTTCAGGGGATCAGTGATAGGGTTCAGGGCGTCATCGATGATTACGCTCAGCAGAACTCGTATTCCGCCATTTTTATGCGCGACCAGTCGCAGGCATACGTTTCTCCCACTCTGGACGTTACGCAGGAGATAGTCAGGCTCTACAACGAGAAGTACTCTCCTCAGGCCGCCCCTGCCAGTCCTCCGCCGGCAGGTAGCCCGCAGCCGTAAATGGGAATAAATGGAAAGATAGAAGAGGAGATCCTGCAATGAATAAGTCTTTCGTTGTTCTCACTGCGGTGCTGATGCTGGTTTCCGGGGGGCTGTACGCGGTACAGGCGACACAGGATGCCGCCGCTGGACAGGAAGTAGAAACGAAGATTGGTTTCGTGAATACGACGGTGGTCCTGCAGAGTGTTGCCGAAGGCAAAAAAGGCCTTGCCGAGATGGAGCAATACGTCGCCAGTCAACGCAGACCGCTGGATGAGAAGAATTCCGAGCTGCAAACGCTTCAGAGTCAATACAGTAGCCAGGCAAGGATGCTGAACCCCGATACTGCTGCGGAAATGCAGCGGACGATTTCGGAGAAGGAACGGCAACTGCGCAGGCTTCAGGAAGACCTGGAGTTGGCTGTCAACGCGCGTCAGGACCAGTTTCTGGTCTCCATGAGCGAAAAGATTCAAGGCGTAATAACAGAGTTTGCCGAACAGAATGGCTACGGAGCCGTTTTCATGCAATCTCCACAGTTGCCCTTTGCTGCTCCGGCTCTGGATATCACTGAGACGATTACTCGTTTGTACGATGAAAAGTATCCGGTTACGGACGTTGGCGGTGCTGCGGCTCAGCCCCCGGCACAAAGTCCACCGAATCCTTAATATCAGGGCAGCAAATCCCGGTAAGAGAACTTGTGTACCTTTAGGGACCCGTTGTGATGGACCCTCGCTTGAGTGGCTGTGGGCGTAGAACGGCACTGGCGTCCCGAGGTGGCAAGGTAGCGATTCTGTGAGGTTAGCAGTTCTATGGACACAGATATCTTGAATGTCATCGAGATCATGGAGTTCCTGCCACATCGCTACCCGTTCCTGTTGCTGGACCGTATTGTCGAGTATGAGGAGGGGAAGCGAATTGTCGGGCTGAAGAACGTTACTATCAACGAGCCCTTCTTTCAGGGGCATTTCCCTGGTGTACCCGTCATGCCCGGAGTCCTCATCATCGAGGCGATGGCACAGACAGGAGGCGTACTGGTCTTCAAGACGCTGCCCGAGCGAGACAAGAAACTTGTGTTCCTCATGGGAATCGAGGGCGCAAGGTTCCGGAAGCCAGTTCAACCCGGGGATCAGCTTCGACTGGAGATGGTAGTGGTTCGGGTCAAAGCGCGTGTAGGGAAACTCACGGGCAAGGCCTATGTTGATGGCACTCTGGTCGCGGAAGCCGAGATCCTTTTCTCCCTGGTAGAAAAAGAGGCAGTCTAGTACTCAGGAGTTGGGTTTGATGTCCTCAACCGCGTCTATCGAGATACATCCAACTGCGGTTGTGTCTCCGAACGCCGTTATCGGAGAAGGGGTGACGATTGGCCCTCACACCGTCATCGGTGACGAGGTGTCGATTGGCTCCGGTTGCTTTATTGGGCCTGGCACACTGATCGAAGGCCCGACAGTTATTGGCAGGAATAACAAGTTCCACGGACATGCCGCTGTCGGGACCGACCCTCAAGATCTGAAGTATGACGGATCGCCCACGAGACTGGAGATTGGGGACGATAACCAGATTCGAGAGTTTGTCACTTTGAATCGAGGTACCGCCGGGGGAGGGGGAGAGACGCGAATCGGCAGCCGAAACCTCCTGATGACTGGAGTGCACATAGCTCATGACTGTACGGTGGGAGACGACGTAATCCTTGCAAATGCGGCCACCCTGGCCGGTCATGTGGATGTGGAAGATTCGGCTACCGTCGGAGCTTTCTGCGGTGTACACCAATTCTGTCGTGTGGGCGTCCATGCTTTTATCGGAGGATACAGTGTCCTGACTCGGGACGTTCTGCCTTTCGTCAAGACAGTCGGAATTCGAAATGACGCCAAGATCTACGGCATCAATACCATCGGTTTGGAACGCAGGGGCTTTTCGGAAGGGCGGCTGAAAGCCTTGAACAGTGCTTACAGAATGCTCTTTCGGAAGGGCTTGAAGCTGAAAGACGCGGTTAGGCAGATCCGGAATACTGGTGAACTGACTCCGGACGTTGAGATCCTGGTCGGATTCATTGAGACTTGCGAGCGGGGCTTTGTCAGGTAACGAAACCTGGGCCACAGTAGCCACTTTGTGAAAAATGTGGGCTAGTAGGGGCGTTTTCTTTTTACGCGTAAGTAGCCCTTAGAGCATTACCCTTTGTTCGAGGCCTTTAGAATGCGCAACGATGACCTTCCAACGATTAAGCGATTGGGCTTGATTGCCGGCAACGGAGTATTGCCACGTCTCGTTCTCGAAGAAGCACTGGGTCGTCAGATCCCTGTCACGGTGGCCGCCATCAAAGAAGAGACTGATGTTGATTTAGACACGGTCACGGGCGGCCCGGGTGCACCGGAAGTGTCGATCCACTGGGTGGGTCTCGGGCAGTTAGGGAAGCTGATCCGTACCTTCAAACGGGAGGGCGTGGACGCTGCTGTTATGGTGGGGCAGGTCGAGCACGTCCGAATTTTCGCGCCTGGTTCAAAATCGCCTTTCTCCCTGATTAAACATCTGCCTGACCTGAAAATGCTCGGGCTGTTAGCCTCTCTTAGGAAGAAGGATACGGGCTCCTTAATTGGAGCCGTGATCGACAAGTTCGAATCGGAAGGGGTGCGTTTTCTGGATTCGACACTTTTTCTGCGCCCGTACCTGGCTGATTCCGGCGTTATGACCTCCAGGGAACCCACGAAAGAGGAGCAGTTAGACTTCGAATACGGCCGGAGGATTGCTCTCGAGATTGCCCGGCTGGATCTGGGCCAAACTGTCGTTGTTAAGAATCAGGCTGTGGTGGCGGTTGAGGCGATGGAAGGGACAGATGAGACGATTCGCCGAGCCTCTGAGCTCGTGCAAGGAGAGAAACTGACAGTGGTGAAGGTCAGTCGGCCAAATCAGGAGATGCGGTTTGACGTCCCGGTCATCGGTATGAGAACGCTTGAGGTTCTCAGGGAATGTAGCGTTTCGGCACTTGCGGTGGATGCAGGCAGGACGTTAATGGTGGACAAGGAGCAGTTCCTGAAAAGAGCAGGGGATGCCGGTATTGCAGTGGTGGGATTCGAATCATGAGGGAAGTCAAAGTCGGAGTAATCGGGGTGGGATCCTTGGGGCAGCACCATGCGAGGATCTACTCGGAGCTTGAAGGTGCTTTGCTGGTGGGAGTTGCGGATGTAGACAAGGACCGAGCTGATGCCGTGGGGTCCAAGCTCGGCTGCCGGTCTTTTTCCGACTACTCAGAATTGCTGGAGGAAGTCGAGGCCGTCAGTCTGGCAGTTCCGACCGAACGGCATGCAGCGATCGGCACAGAAGTGCTGCGCCGCCGCATCCAGGTGCTTATTGAGAAGCCGATTGCTTCGGACCTTGCAGAGGCCGAGCAGTTACTCGACATGAGCGAACGAACTCAGACTATTCTTCAGGTAGGGCATACCGAACGGTTCAACCCGGTTGTGGAGTCAATTCGGTCGTACGTGACGAAGCCGCAGTTCTTTGAGGCTCACAGGCTGGGAGTGTTTGTACCGCGGAGCCTGGATATCGATGTGGTGCTGGATCTGATGATTCACGATCTGGATCTCGTGCTGTCGTTGACCGGACAGCCAATCGGGCAGATCCATGCCGTTGGAATACCTGTCTTGACTCCCCGGGTTGATATCGCCAATGTCAGGATAGAGTTTGAGGACGGCTGCGTTGCCAACCTCACGGCGAGCCGGGTTTCGAAGGAGCGCGTTCGAAAACTCCGCTTCTTCCAGCCACACGATTACATTTCGCTGGATCTCCATCAAAAGTCGGTTGAGATGTTCAGCCTGGTCGAAGCTGAAGGGGAGAGAAGGATCATCGAGCGGAAGCCGCCGGTTGGGGATGGGGAGCCATTAAGGTACGAACTCGAGGCATTCCTCAGTGCAGTGAGAGGAAAGCCGTCTCCGGTCTCATGTCGCGGGGAGGAAGGGCGGCGGAGCCTCGAAGTGGCTCTCCAGATTGTTCAGAAGATTAAGGGGAACTAGGGGCTGGGAGCTTACCACCAAGACACGAAGGACACGCAGAAGTTCGAAGTTCGAAGTTCGAGATTCGAAGGGGCGCTAACTACTTACTTCCTATCACTGCTGTCCAAGCGTTGTGCTTCTCAATCCCAGTAAGTAATTGAAAGAT
>JAUWTT010000197.1 GCA_030614585.1 Acidobacteriota bacterium | reverse complement strand
TGGGTCTTGGGTCTTTTTTTGGTGCTCGAATAAGACCTTCCCCAGACTTAGCGAGCTCTGCGTGGAAATGTATTTCCCTCACGCCAAGACGCCAAGTCCGCAAAGTCCCAGCAACCACTCTGTGAGACGTGCGGGTTAAGACCTCAGAAGGCAAAGACGTACGAGAGTTTGACGACGATCGCCCGCTCTATAACGTCTCCCTCCCTGGAACGTCGCTCGTTATATACGACGTAAAGATCGCTTAATGGTTTGATTACCCAGTCGAAGCGCAAGTTGCTACTGAGTTCCTGCGATTCGCTGTTGTACTGGAGCAGAGCATCAAAGAACACATTGCTTGAGTAGGAGTACCCGATCCGGGCGAAGATCAGCTCCGTGTCAAAATCTCCACCGGGCAGGCGAACCTGGTTGTGGTCCCAAGAGACTTGGGCGCTGAAGTGGTAGCTGGGCTGGAAGGTTAGGCCCACTTCATAGGAGTCCCGATCGCCGTCGTAGAAGCCACCGGTCGACAACCGAGCCATAATGCTCAGCCATTTTGAGCGATTACTCCGGAAGAAGAGCGAATTCTCGGCGAAATTGTAGTCTCCCTCCGGGATGACAATGTCATCTTCCTCCCCATCGTCACTCTCCCGAATGGTGAACGGCTCGAACAGTCTTTCAAAACTATCTTCATGAGCCACACTAAGGAAACTGCTGTCACTGAAGGTAACGGTGAATCGGCCCTCGAACTTTCGAGTTTCCAGTACATTCTCTGTGTTTGTAATGTAGTCGGCCTCGATCGAAGGGTTGAGCTCTCTGATCCAGGAGATTTTCTCTTCCGGACGTGGAGTGATACCAAAATCTCCCGAAGTCTTGTGAATACCGGTCCGAGGAGCGAATCCGACTTCGGGATTCACGTTCTCCCCCAACCGCAGGTGCCCTGCCCACACCTCGAAAAAACCGTCTCTCCAGGCAACTTCAAGATCTGAAGCTACGTCGTCACCCTTAAGATCCGGAGTCTCAGTCCTCAGGATCCAGGGGCTAACGTCAAGGTACTCGAAGAAGTTGAAGTTGCCGTCAATTCCATACGTCCGGTTATGTGAGCCACCTGACTCTTGCTTATTGATGAAGATACCGCCCACATCCGATTTCCTCAGCACGTCGCGGCGGACTCGCGTCACGATGAAATTGGTGGAAGGCTCGTACTCTTCCTCATCCCCATCCTCCCCGTCGATCTCAGCTCGAGGATCGAGTTGGTCATCCGGTGGCTTCTCGCCGAATTCTGCGGTTTGCATTGTCATGAGACCGATCGTGTAAGGTCCCGTTTTGCCTGTAAGCCTGGCCCCCGCCAAAATTGGGACAACAGCGCCGTCTTCCGTCAATCCGATGCGACGGCTGAAGAATGGTATAAACTCGGGCCTGAAGCGGAAACCCGGCCTTCTCATTCCCCAGTCGAAAATGTTGGCATTTTCGAGGAAGAAATCTCTCTTTTCGGGGAAGAAGAGACTGAAACGTGTGAGGTTAATCTGCTGCTCGTCGACTTCTATTTGGGAGAAGTCCGTGTTGATTGTGAAGTCTGCCGTCAGCTGTGATGTGACTCCCCACTTAATGTCGAAACCGGCGTCTGGAAGCACATCCCAATCGTCGTCCTCTCGCTTCAGGATTGGCAGGATCCCGTATGGCTTAAAGAAGAGATTTCTGCTCGGCTTGCTGTGTTCGACACCGTGCAGCGTCCCTGCGATCGAGACTCGCGCCACTCGGTAAGGTGGGGGAATGGGTGCCCAGTAAGAGTCCTCGAACTTGCGTCTGACCCTGCGCTCGAAATTAATTCCCCATTCCTTGGGATCGGCCTTGAGGAAGCGGAGTGTTTTGAAGGGTATCTGCATCTCCACTTGCCAGCCTTTTTCGGTTATCTGAGTTTCTACGTACCAGATGCCATCCCAGGCACTGTTGCCGCGGTTACCATCAGCTCCAACCTGCATGTCGAAGCGGCCGGCTGCGGGGTTGGTAGCAAAAAGGAAGGAGTTACGATTGTCGTTGAACGTATCCAGAACGATCTGAAAGCCGTCACTGTCCAGCGTAAAGAAATCTTTTGTAACGTCGTTGACAATAATGCCGTCCGGTCCCGCCGAGTCGAAGCAATAAACTCCGACGTACAAGCTCACGTCATCGAAGATAATCCTGACCTCTGTTTCCTCACTAGCCGGCTGACCTGTGAACGGAACCTTCTGAGTGAAGTTGGTTGCCGGTTTCGCCAGCTTCCAGGCCGGTTCATCCAGGTTCCCGTCCAGAACAATAGGCTCTGTTGTCCGGATTGCCTCCATATTGCGACTTAGGTGAGCAGTGTCGTAATCGATTTCCTCCCCAAGAGCTGGAACTTGAGATAGGAGGAGTAGGAAGAGTCCAGGAAGAATCAGATGGCTTCCAGATTTACGCCACACAGACCCGGTTAACATCCCGCGCACCAGCTTAATCCACAGCGTCATTGTCGAGTCTCAAGCTTCAGGCGTAACGAACATGGGCAGTCGCTTTCTTGTCGTCTGCACCTCTGCACACAAGCCAGTCACTATAGCGGTTTCGGTCCGCATGTGGAAGTCCAGACTCCGAGGAGACCTCGAGACTTCTTCCTCGAGCTCCTAGCCCCCAGCCCCTAGTTCCCCGCTCCTAGTTCGAGTTCTCTTACCAATTGAAACAGGAGCCTCGTCAGCACGCTGGCCCCTGAGACGACCACTTCCGGTGAGCGTATTACTTCTTTGGTTGAACGCTTGATTCGTCGTGTGAGTTGAGTCTTAGCTCGAAGAAATCGGTTCGGCGTCAGACTCTCGGTTTCCTGTCGGCGCAGGTATTCAATTGTCAGCTGGCGTTGGACAAGGCGGAGATCAGTGACCAAGCCTTTAATTGCTACAGCTTCAAGTGGGTGCTGAGTCCTGACCGTTTCCAGCTCGTCCCGGAGGCGTCCCAGTTCTAATACATCTCCGATTGCGTAGAAGCTGACTGCTGACGAGTGCAGATCCCTGCCCGTGGTCAGACTTATGTCAATCACACTCATGCAGCTTGGAAGGTAAGTAGCTGAGGCCAGCGTGGTGGAAAACTCGTCAGAGTACCCGGCCTTTATGGCATCAACCGTCCGTCGCAGAAAGCGTTTCTGTTCTTTCTTGACTGGCAGCAATTTGGAGAGGTCGGCCCTCAGTTCAGCCAGCGACGCTTTGTAGATTTCTACCAACGAGGATAAATCTGTCGTGTTCGCACCACTCATCAAGAGCCAGTCCGCGATCCCCCGAACCGAGTCAACGATGTCATCGATAGCGCGATATTGTGCATCGATATCGACGTTTCTGTCTTGGAGAAAGATCTCGTCGAAAAGATAGCCCAGATTGAAGATCTCATGGGTCGCAATGACAGCGCGGATAGCCTGGTCTGGTGTGGCGCCGGTATGTTCAATAACCTGATGTAGGAATCCGGGTCCCAAACGATCCACCAGACAGTTTGTCAGTTGAGTTGCCACAATCTCCCGCCTCAGGGGGTGAGCCCGGATGCTTTCTCTAGTCCCCTGCCTCAGGAGAACCGGGAAATAGTCGCGAAGGTAGTGCTCGAGAATCGGCTCGTCCAGGATAGAGCTCCTTGTGAGAGTCCGTTTGAGGCCCATTTTCGTGTAAGCCGTGAGGACAGCGAGTTCGGGCCGGGTGTAGCCCTGTTTCCGTCTCAGTCGCCGCTTTAACTCTTCACCGTCCGGGAGGAATTCGAGGTTTGGCTTTAAGCCTCCTTCCAGAGTCAGGTACCGTTGCAGAGACTTAAACTGGTTGAGTCCCCGAGGTCCGAGTCTGGCTGCCATCGAAAGGCAGAGGGCCTGGTTGTAGTTGTTTCTCAATACAAGTTGGTTGACTTCGGCGGTCATCCGTTCCAGCAGCTCATTTCGTTCGGCCATCTCAAGCGTGCCGTTATCGATATCCGGTTGGAGAAGTATTTTGATATTCACTTCGTGGTCGCTCATGTCCACGCCGCCTGAGTTGTCGACGGCATCCGTGTTGATACGACCTCCGTTCAGGGCGAATTCAATGCGAGCTAACTGAGTCAACGCGAGGTTGCCACCTTCCGCCACAATCTGCGCTTTGAGATCAGAGGCATTAATCCTCACCCGATCATTATTGGGATCACCCACATCGCTGTTGCGCTCCGTACTGGCTTTTACATAAGTTCCAATTCCGCCACTCCACAGAAGGTCAACCTCCATTTGGAGGATGTGGTGGACGAGGTCTTGTCCGCTGACTGCTTCCTGCTTCAGCTGGAGGCAGTCTTGAATCTGTGGGGTTAGCTGAATCGATTTTGCGTTGCGGGGAAAAACCCCACCTCCCTCACTGATCAGCTCCTGTCGGTAATCCTGCCAGCTCAAGCTTGGTTCACGGAAGAGCCTTTCTCTTTCTTTAAAGCTCTGCTGAGGATTCGGGTCGGGGTCAAAGAAGATATGCCGGTGGTCAAAAGCCGCAATAAGCCTGATCTTGTCGCTGTACAACATGCCGTTACCGAAAACGTCACCCGACATGTCTCCGATCCCAATGGCACTGAACTCTTGAGTCAGAGGATCGATCCCCAATTCCCGAAAATGCCACTTTGCACACTCCCAGGCACCCTTGGCGGTGATCCCCTCCTTCTTGTGGTCGTAGCCGTGAGACCCTCCCGAAGCGAAGGCATCGCCAAGCCAGAACTGGTACTCGCTACTCACTCCGTTGGCAGTGTCGCTAAATGTTGCGGTCCCTTTGTCAGCAGCTACCACCAGATACGGGTCCGGATCGTCGTAGATCACAAGGTTGGCTGGGTGGACGATTTCACCCTCTTCGATGTTGTCAGTCAGATCCAAAAGACCTCGGATAAAAACTTTGTACTGCTGTTCTACATGTTCTTTGAGTGCGGCTGGATCGCTCGGTGGCATCTTCAAGACGAAACCGCCTTTGGACCCTTCAGGAACAATCAGGGTGTTCTTGCTCATCTGGGTTTTCATCAGCCCCAGAACCTCAGTTCTGAAGTCATCGGGTCGATCGCTCCATCGAAGGCCCCCTCGGGCAATGCGGCCGCCTCGCAGGTGGATCGCGTTGAGATGGGGGCTCGAAACGAAGATTTCCCGAAAGGGGCGCGGTTCAGGGATTGTGTCGAGATCCTTCGATTGAACCTTCACGCTGAAGTAGGGTTTGCCGAGGTAGAAGTTGGTTCTCGTTGTAGAAGCGATAAGGTTGAACGTAAAGCGCAGGACCTCGTCTTCGGGAAGTGAAGAAACCGCCTGCAGGCTCGAGAAGAAGGCTTGCTCAGCCTTCTGCATGGACTCGGTTCGGCTTTCTATCCCCGGTTCAAACTTCGCCTGAAAGTAATTGTGGAGCCAGGCGGAACAGTCGGGATTATTGACCATCGTTCTTGTGACAAAGGTCAGACTTGCGGCAGGGACCAGCTGGAATAAATAGGCTCGATAGGTTCTCAGAAGGGCCACCTGACGAGCTGTAAGCCCTGCCGCCAAAACGAGATGATTGAGGGAATCATCCGTGACCTCTCCTGTCAGAATCGCCAAAAGTGCGTCCTTGAGCCGATCTCCATCTCTCTCTATGTTGATTCTGGAACCCGACGAGTCCTGAACACGGTATATGTCGATGCATCTGTCAGATAATTGTTGCTGATTTTCCCTGTTGAGTGAGTAATTGATCTGCTCGAAGATCTCTAGCCCAAGGTTCTCGAGGACTGGGAAGACCTTAGCCAAAGACAGGCTCTCGGAATGATAGATCCTTAGACGGGTTGTGGCCTCCGGGTACCGGGTTTCCGCCGGGTTGATCAGGTCGATGCCAAAAGGTTTCTTCCCTAGAGACTCCAGGTTCTCAATATCAACGATTGCGTTAGTAATTCGGACCCCTGCCTTGTATCCATCAGTGAACAACTGTGAGTATTTCTTCGACAGCTCGTGGCCCCGGGTGTCAAATCGCCTGAGGAGTTCCTCTTCGAGAGCGTCATCCCAAGATCTGGCCAGTTCTGCCACCTTCTCGTCAAGTTCGCTGAAACTAATGTCGTCATAGTCCAGCGAGCTTGAGAAGAAGAAATGGAAGCGTGCTTGAGATTCATCGTCCTCGGTCATCGCCAGTCGGTAGTCAACGTGTGTGGCCTTGAGGGTCTTGGCAAGGTAGTCCTGAATTCTCTGTCGAACGATTGAGTTGAACTTCTCTCTAGGCATGATGACCACGACCGAAAACCCACGGTGCGAAGGATCGACCCGTATGACCAGACGCCCTCCCCGCTCACTCTCGGAGTTCATGATCCTCTGGATGTCCCGATGCAGGTCCTCCGGTTCTATCCAGAACAACTCACCAATCGGAAAGGAGTCGAGTATCCTGAGCGTCTGCTTGAAGTCGTGTGACCCTTCTTTGGCTCGTTGCAGTTCCAGGATCTTACGCAGCTTTCGACGGAGAATCGGTATCTGATTGACCGGCCTCGCAAAAGCCCGTGACGTGAACAAACCGACGAAGCGCTTTTCTCCTGTTAACTGCCCTTTCGCATTGAATTTCTTGAGCCCTATGTAATCCATCCGAGCACCCCGATGTACTGTCGACTCTGCGGTTGTCTTAGTGACAAGCAGCAGGGGAGGGCCACTCATCTGATTGAGAATCTGCTCCGGCAGGGTGGACACAGCAACCGGATCAAAGTACTTGCTTTTCCTGGCATCGCCAAGGATTCCGAGCCCGGAATTGCGTTTCACCTGGGCGAACATCTCACCGCCAGTTTCCGTAAGCTCGTATTCTCGATAGCCCAGGAACACAAAGTTATCCGCATCGAGCCAATCCAGGAAGTCCGTATACTCACGGAGAACGGATTCCTTCTCTGGAACCTGCGGTGATTCGGCTTCCTGTGACAGTGAACTGATTTCGTCTCGAACCTCCCGGCATTTCTCTCTCAAGGCTGGGTAATCGTCGGTCGCCAACCTAACGTCCTCCAAGACACTTTCCACTTCCGTTTTCAGCTCTTCCAACCGTCTCTCATCCTCAATCCGATCGATCAAAAAAAGCTCATAAGACTCAGACGTTGTTGCTGCTGTGTGCCCCATAAAGATCTCTTGGATCTGACCTTCCGCGTCGTGATCTACGCTGAGTATGGGGTGAATCAGATGACGGAGTACTGCGTTCTGCTTTCTCAAACAGACCTGAACCGAGTCAACCAGAAAGGGCCGATCCTCAAGGGTCACTTCAATCGCTGAGAAGTCGGTTTCCCACCCGTCTCTATCCAGGCGCGGGTTGAAGGCCCGGACAACTGCCTTACCGGCAGTTCGTTGGCGCATCAGATCAAGGGCTC
>JAUWTT010000322.1 GCA_030614585.1 Acidobacteriota bacterium | reverse complement strand
TCTCGAATCCGACGCTCTGGCTGATTGTCGTCGCGTTTCTGTTTGCCCGAGCTTTCATCGTCACCGGTCTGGGCAGCCGTGTAGCCTTCCTGTTCATCAGCGTTTTCGGGAAACATACTCTGGGACTGGCCTACTCACTGGTACTGTCTGATCTCGTCATTGCGCCGGCCACACCGTCGAATACCGCACGGGCGGGCGGCATCCTTTATCCTATCGTCCGCAGCCTTGCTACCAGCCTTGGTTCCGAACCGGGCAAGACCTCCCGTAAGATCGGAGCCTATTTGGTGAAAACTGTGTACCAGTGTGATCTGGTAACTGCAGCCATGTTCATGACGTCCATGGCAGCCAATCCTCTGGCTGCCGAGTTTGCGTCAGAGGTAGCCGGTGTAGAACTGAGTTGGGGTATATGGGCTCTTGCCGGCTTGCTGCCGGGTCTGATCTCCCTGGCGGTAGTTCCCTTGGTTCTTTACAAGCTCTACCCACCTGAGATTCGCAGAACACCTGAGGCGCCGGAGTGGGCCCGCCGGATGCTTGAGGACATGGGACCGGTCAGAAGAGAGGAGAGAATCCTCACGCTGGTCTTCCTCGGTATCCTGATATCCTGGGCGACTTCGCAGTTCCATGGGGTTCATCCCACTGTGATCGCGCTCGGAGGCGTATCGACTCTCCTGATTTTCGGAGTACTCAAGTGGAAGGATGTACTCGGGGAAAAGGGAGCCTGGGACGCTCTGATCTGGTTTGGAGGCCTCGTGATGATGGCCGGACAACTCAACGAACTCGGCTTCATGACGTGGTTTGCTGAGAATGTTTCCGGATATGTCTCAGGGATGCCCTGGCTTGTGGCGTTGATCGCCCTGCTGCTGGTCTATTTCTATTCCCATTACGGTCTCGCGAGCATGACTGCCCATGTCACGGCAATGTATCCGGTCTTTCTGGTGGCCGCAATTGGGGCGGGTGCGCCCCCACTGCTTTCCGCTTTGGGATTTGCCTACTTTTCCAACTTGAATGCTGCGATGACCCATTACGGAAGTGGTCCGGCACCGATCTATTTTGGGTCAGGGTATGTTGAGTTATCCGACTGGTGGAAACTGGGTTTCATTATCTCGGTGGTGAACTTGATCATCTGGATCGGGATAGGCTTTCCCTACTGGAGACTACTGGGCCTCTGGTAATAAAGAGACTCTAACCACCAAGGCACCAAGGACACCAAGCCCGCAACTTACACTTGGTGCTCTTGGTGTCTTGATGGTCAATTCCGATCTAAGCCGTACTAACCTCCAGCAGTTCACTGGCGGCTGTTTGGCCGGTCTTGTCCACAGTGACTATCTGATAGGCATGCTGCCTGCCTCCCTCCACCGTGTCTTCAAATGTGAAAGGAGCTTTGGTTGTCTGCGGTTGGTGCTCCACACGACCCACGGGCTGGTCATCGCGCTGAATCTCGTAATAATCGATCGGTTCCTGAGCTGCGTAGGCGGTCTGCCATGAGAGCTGAACCACCGGCGTTCCATCGCGGTTTTCAACCGCTGCAACCGTCTCTCGAGGGGCCCCGAGTGGCTGGTGTTCCACCTGAAACCAGTTCGTTACTCCTTCTCGTGCCTTCGCTCCCAAGTTCTCGATCTCCTCGCGATCACCTTCGCCGAGAGACTCCGGACGGATCTGAGCAGCCGACAGGTTCTGTGTCAACTGACAGCGCTGATCGTCGTTGTCAATGTGGCCGATGCCAATAATGGCCGTACCGACGCCCGGCGTTGCAAGCGCATATTCAATCAGTGGACGACTTGGCAGGTCGGGAGTTCCCACTACCCGGACTACATCCTCAGGAGTCCGTGACCAGCGCGGCTCCTTAGTGTACATCGCTCCGTCGGCGAAGACCTTCATTGCAATCATACCCACGTTCTTTGCCTTCGCCACCGGCATCGTGTTGTACTGGTGATTCAAGTAGCGACGGTCATTGGCATTGATCGCAATCAGCATTGCGTCGATCAGGTTGTCCTCATCGTCACGCTGCAGGCACTCCATCATCACCGGTAACGAGAAGTGGCCGGTGATTCCGATATGGCGGATCAGCTTCTCCTCCTTCGGATTCAATCCCGTCCGGTTGGTTCCGTCGCGGAAGTCACGTAGAGCTGCCAGAGCCCCTATCCGCTCAGCCTCGGGATCAGTGTCGTCGAGCCCCAGGAAGATCGCTTCAACTTCGGCCATGGTGTTCAGATTGTGAATCTGGAAAAGATCAACATAGGCTCCCTCCGGGTAACCGCCTTGACCGTCACCAAAAATTTGTGACAAGGTTCGCCGCAGGTCGTCAACGGCCTTAGATCCAGCGGGCCCCTGGCTCCGATCGGGGACATCCGGGTGTGAACCTTTGGCGTGACGGACCATCGTCTTGCTGGCCAGGTAGAGCGAACGGCGCTTAATCTCGTCGTAGTTGGCTTGCCCGGGGACCAGGTTTATAGCTCGAAACGCTTTGCCGAAGTTCTCCTGGCTCGGACCGTAGACATTCGATGTGTCTAGGTAGTTCACTCCCTGATTCACCGCCTTGACGATGATTGCCGCCGGATCTACGTCTTCCGGCGTCCACTGTAGCGATGCCTGGCCACCAAGGCCGAAACTCGTGACCTCGAAGCCGGTACGGCCCAGGGTTCGAGTCATCGGTTCAGCAACTGTGACGTTGCCACAACCCAGGTAGGGAGCGGCGACCGAGCCGGCTGCAGCCACAGCCGATGTCTTGAGAAACTGACGACGGGTAAGATTCTTGAACATGTCAAATGCCTCCTATATGACGGACGATGCGATTACAGATGTCTTGCTCTCTCGATCTTTCCCGACCAGAGCCTATATGTCAACTCTTTGTTGGCTCGGGGGTCTTGGGGTCTTGGGTCTTGAGTTCGAACTTCGCACTTCCCAGGTCCCACCCCTCGACAGGATCCCGAAGTGAAAGTAAAGTAGATTTCATGTTGGTATATCGAATCGCCATTCTGGGCCTACTCACTTTTTCGGGCCTCTATGCCCAAACAGGGAAAACGGTGTTTCTGATTACGGATGCTGAAGGCGTTGCTGGAGTCTGTCGCCAGGAACTGACGGACCCGGAGAACGCTGAGATGCGTAAGCTGCTGGCTGAAGAGATCAATGCAGCTGTCCGTGGATTCTTTGCGGCCGGAGCTGATGAGGTCTACGTCTGGGATGCACACGATGGCAGCCGCTCGCTCTCCGCACTGACGATTCATCCCCGGGCCAAACTGGTGATGGGATCTCTCGGGCCGACAATGCTGATGGAGCGAAAGTTCTCCGCTGTCGCCTTCATCGGCCAGCATGCGAGAGCTAACAGCAGTGCTGCGGTTATGGCCCACAGCTACAGCTCAATGGGAATTCAGCGGATCGTTATTAACGGGAAAGAGGTCGGAGAGATTGAGACTCGAGCCGCGCTGGCCGGCTGGTTCAATGTTCCAGTCATCCTCTTGACTGGAGACCAGGCTGCGGCCAACGATCTGCACGAAATCGTTCCTGATGCTGAGACGGCGGTGGTAAAGGAAAGCCTGGGCTACTACTCTTGCATCTCACTTTCATCGCTGGCCGCCCAGAACCTGATCGAGGAAAAGGCTCAGGCAGCATTTCAGAGGCTTGGTCAGATTGAGCCCTACAAGATCGAAGGACCGGTGAGCATCGAGGTCGAGCGTACAACCCGGAGCACCCTGTCGCCGGATCGACCTCTCCCCCCGGAAACCGAGCGTGTAGATGCTCGAACTCTCCGCTTTCACGGCAAGGACTTCATGGAAGCCTGGCTGAGGTGGCAGGGAAATTGATCGATGGCCCCGGACCGTCGGGTCTCATGGATTTCTACCGTTTAACTTCTTAGACTTGGAAGTTCGATAAGCCGCCCCTGCCTTGTGGATCAAGAAGGCCGCTTCAGAGAGCCGAGCGGCGGCTTCCAGCCTTTGGGTGGGATTCATACGTTTGCAAATCCGGACCAGCTCGGCGTTCCCCGATTGCAGTTTTCTTGGCATTGAGCTCACTGACATCACTGACATGCATTATAGCAAGCCCGGGGCAATATTCTCCTTAGGAAGGCCGGAGGAAAAAATGCTTTCAACTTCTCCTCATGTAGAGGTACACTCTCGAAACGAATCCTTGATAAACTCACCCAGTCCGAGGCGGAAGAAAGAAGAGGTCCAATGAGCAGTAATTCAAGTTTGGGTGGCCCTGGCGCGAGTGTGGAGGAGAAATTTCGGCTGGATGAGAGTCTTCATCATGAGCTGGCGAAACCCGAGATAGGACGGAACCCTCTGACCCCAAAGGGAGAACCGCTGACCCTTCCAGATCCAGGTTTTCCCCGGTACCCGGAACGAAAAACCACGCTGATGAGCGAGAAGGAGTACCAGCGGGTTCAGCGCATGTTGACAATTAAGGCTTGGGGAGTGCCCTACGCCAAGTCCCGTTGGTATGCCAAGCAACTCCGCCCCATAGTGGGCTACCTGTTTACGGAATATAAATGCAATCTCGATTGCCACTATTGCTGGGCCTACAACAACACCGTTAAGGGGATGACCGAAGATACGGCGAAGCGCTCTATCGATTGGATGGAGGACATCGGCTGCCGGGTATTGGCTTTGATGGGAGGGGAACCCTTGCTGCGATGGCCTTTTGTGCACAAGGTTACCGATTATGCAGCGAAGAAAGGCTTCTTTGTCTATTTGGCCACCAATGGGCGCCTATTGCGACCGAAGGTGATCGACCGGCTAGGGGACGCAGGATTGGCCGTGATTAATCTGGCCGTTGACAGTGTGGACGAACGCCCTGAATTACCCAAGGCGTTCAATCCCATCAAAGAGAACTTTGAATACATGGTGAAAATGCAGCGTCACTATGGCTACACTTCGTTCCTGAATATCAATATCACGCGCATCAATCTGGATGATGTGAGGGAGTTGACCGAGATCGGACGCAGCTACAACCTGGCCACTGACTACCACATCAACGAATCGCCGATGATGGATCAGGAGCATTTCAAGCATCAGGACGAGAACAGTACATTTATCACCCCCGAGGATTACCCGAAGATCGATGCCCTGCTCGACTGGCTGATCGATAAGCACGAGCAGGGTTACAAGATGCCGAATCCGAAGGAACAGTTGGCGAACATGAAGAACATGATGCGGGGACAGGTGGAACCCTGGCCGTGTCGGGCTGGTCAGAATACCCTTATCATTCGGGAGGACGGCACTCTAGCGCCCTGCTTTCCGATGTACGGAGCTTCCCACGATTGGGGGCAGGTAGAAACCCCAGGCTTCGATCTGGTGCAACTGGACGAGATGAAGAAGTCGTGTAACACAACCTGCTTCTCTACTCTGAACTCGATCGTTGGACACTGCTATAACAACGTGCGCATCCTCAAATGGATCGGAAAGCAGGCCAAGAACCGCTTCCGGGGCGTG
>JAUWTT010000601.1 GCA_030614585.1 Acidobacteriota bacterium | reverse complement strand
GCCGTCCGCCCAGGCGGACTCCGGTAGAGGTCTAGGTACCACCCCAGGGCTTGCCCTCCTTCGTCGGGCTACGCCCTGGGCTCTACGCATGTCGTCCCGCAAGACGGGACTCAACTCTCCAAGGAACCCTGACACTGTAGTGTTCCCGCCCCGGCTTTACACAGGAGGCTGTCTTAGAAATCGCAGGATTGTACTATTGTCCCGTCGCTCCGCTCCGGGCTCTGATCCTCTCGACGAACCGTCCAGTCTCTCGGGAACTCTACGGTCAAACCCCCGAGATCAGCGGCCGGAGCGGAGCAACGGGACATCCCTTAAGTGTTTTCGAGCTTTGAGACCGTCTGTTACGAGTTGCGCTCTGTCAAAACGGGGAAACGTTCCAAGGTTTCAGCAAAGACGCATTCTGACGGCCTGTGCTCTGTTTTTCCTCTGATCTGGCCAAGAGGCTTGCGCCTCGTCGTATGCTGTTGCAGACTGTGTTTTCGAGGCTGGAATACGCCGAGCTCTCCTTTTGAGCCGGCGACAAACGTGGAGGAGCTTATGAACACTCCGAAGTTAGTACGGTCCCTGTGGTGTCTAGTTCTAGTTGTAATTACCGGAATGACCTGTTTCGGGCAAGTGAGGGTATGGGAGGAGGAATTATCGATTCCTACCTGGTTGATTGACTCTCCTGAAGTTAATCCCACGTTCGCGTGGAGTTCATCCCGGCAGGATGCCTATCCCTACCCCTACAAAGAGCTGCTCACCGATAAGAAGTCTGAGGTAACCTATCGAGCCTGCTGGCTCGAGAACGAGTACATCAAGGTCTTGATCCTGCCTGACATCGGGGGACGCCTTCACGGAGCCCAGGACAAAACGAATGGCTACAACTTTTTCTATTGGCAACCGACCATCAAGCCGGCCCTCGTAGGGATGACGGGAGCGTGGATCTCTGGTGGCATTGAGTGGAACTTTCCACACGGGCACCGCCCTACCGGATTCAGCCGTGTTCAATACCAGCTCGTCGAGAACCCTGATGGAAGCAAGACGGTTTGGGTAGGAGAACCAGAATTGGTTCAGCGAATGCGGTGGATTGTCGGACTCACGGTTTATCCGGGAAAGAGTGTGATTGAAGCGAAAGTCAGGTTGCTGAACTCAAGCCCTATCAGGCACTCTTTCCAGATGTGGGCGACGACCGCGATGAATGCCAATGATGACTACCAGGCGGTCTTTCCAACCCGGCTGATGACCGGGCACGGCAAGTACGAGTACTTCCATTGGCCGGTCGACAGAGGGGTAGATATCAGTTGGTGGAAGAACGTCCCAAATGCCGCCAGTTTTTTTGCTGAGGAACCGGGAGAGTTCTTTGGTGCGTATGACCATGGTAAGAACGCCGGCACCGTTATCACGGGAGACCCGAACATCGTAGTCGGCAAGAAGTTCTGGACCTGGGGGAATTCACCCTTCGGCCGCATTTGGGAACCCATCCTGACGGAAGGGGAAGGGCCATACCTGGAACCACAGGCTGGTGCTTACTCGAATAATCAACCCGATTATCACTGGATCGAACCCGGAGAGATCAAGTCCTACAGCCATTTTTTCTTTCCGGTTCGGGACATCGGTCCCTTCAAGATGGCCAATACGAATGGCGCTCTCAACCTCGAGGTGAAAGACGGCTCGATACAGGTTGGCGTCTACTCCACGCGGGTTTTGAGATCAGCGAGGGTGGTCCTGAAGCGTGGAGCAGAAACGATGCTATCTCAGGCTGTAGACATCGGTCCTGACAAGCCTTTTCTTGAAAGCCTGAAGGTCTCCGATGCTGCCCCGGCAATTGAAGATTTTCGACTCTCCTTCATTTCGGCCGATGGGTTGGAACTGATCACCTATTCGCCGGAAATCCTCGAGCCGGTAGAGTTGCCAGAGTCTGCGAAGATCTATGATGATCCCAGTGAAATTACTTCTCTCGATGAGCTCTGGCATGCAGGTGACATTACCTACAAGTTCAGGGATCCGGAAAAAGGCCGCGAGTACTTTGAAGAGGCTATCCGTCGAGATGCGGGCGATACTCGGTCGCATGTTTCCCTGGCTGAGCTCGATATTAGGCAGGCTCGGTATCAATCTGGACTCGACCATCTGTCGAAGGCAGCAGAACGGGATCCCGACAATGGCAGAATCTTCTATCTCAGGGGACTTGCCCAGGAGGGGCTGGGAGACTATGCATCTGCGTATCTGTTGTATTATCGCTCAGCTCATTTTGAGGACCAGTTATCCAGAGCATACGGACGTCTTGCTCTTTTGGCCCTGCGTTCTCACGACCCGTCCCGAGCGATTGAACATGCAACGAAGGCAATTGAACAGAATGTGCTCAATCCTCGACTCTGGGCTTTGAAGGCAACCGCGCTGCGGAAGGCTGGGAGATCTAATGAGGCCCTCAAGGCTGCAGTGCATTCCCTAGACTTGGACCCCGTTAACGCGTGGGCGGCGCAGGAACAGTTCCTGGCTCTCAAGGCGCAAGGAAAGGCGACAGGCGAGGCCGGGGACCTGGTAATCCACCTGCTGCACAATTCTCAAACGGCTCTCGAGGCTGCACTGAACTACGCGAATGCCGGCTTATATGCTGATGCATTCGAGTTGCTGAATTCAGTTCCGGAAGGGGCGCTTACTTACTATTACCGTGGATTCTTTAAGGATCGACTCGGTGAGAAGGATGAAGCTGCTGACTGGTTCAGGAGGGGCAGCGAACAATCCCCTGAGAATGTCTTTGCGTTTCGCCTCGAGGGTATTGACGCCCTCAATACAGCTATTCGCTATCAGCCCAAAGATGGGAAAGCTCACTACTACCTCGGATTGATCTACGGCAAGGTTGCCGATGTCGAAAAGGCGATCGAACACTGGGAGAGCGCGACGCAGCTGGATCCGGATAACGCACTTGCCTGGCGAGATCTGGGGCTCGCCTCTGTGAGTGTAAGAGAGGATCTGGAAAAAG
>JAUWTT010000246.1 GCA_030614585.1 Acidobacteriota bacterium | reverse complement strand
GAAGGCGGCCTCACCAGTGGTGTTGTCGGAAGCCTCGGCTACTGGCTGACTCAACATGAAGTGGGTCGAGGAGGGCAACCCTGGTTCTACTACGGGGTACTCACGGTTCTGTACGAGTTTCTGCCGCAATGGAGAGCCACTCTCTGGTGGATAGAGTCGTCAGTCGATTCCGAGCCCACTCTGAACTGTTGATTGCCACAACGACAAGAAAGGCCAGAAAGGCCAGTAGCCCGCTTGAAAGCAAAGTTCGCCAGAAGGCGGAGGGGCTCGAGTAGTTGGTTACCGGCCACCCCGCAAGCAGGTGAATGAGTGGAGCAGCAAATGGAAGTATTATCGTTGCCAGTAAAACCGCAAGTGTTCCGGCAGTCACTGCGGTTTTGGTCTTTTTAGCTCGTCCTATTTCGGAAAGGAATACACTGAGAAAGAATCCCCCGATAATGAGGCCGAAGATGAAACTTGTTTCCTTTGTGACAAATGCCAGCCCCATCACAGCCGCAAGCAGATAAAGCCAGGACTTTGCCCTCGTCTCGAGATAACGGAAGGCAGAGAATACCCAGATGAGAGTAAAGAGACAGATATAGATATCGTTCCTCAGGTATCGGCTGTAAGCGAGTAGAACAGGACTGAAGACCACCATCAGCGCGGCTGCCAAGGCTCCAAGCTGTCCAATAAACCTTTGGAGGGGATAGATGGCCGCCACCAGTAAGACTCCTGCCATTGACGGAAACACTCGAGCACTCCAGTCAGCCAATCCAAAGAGCTGGTATGCGAGGGCATTCAGGTGGAACAGCAATGGCCCGTGGGTAATGGGATCATGTATGTAGCCGCCGTCCCTGAAGAAATAGAAGGAAAACAACGCATGCTGGCTCTCGTCGTGGCTCATTGCTCGTTCGCCGAGACCGGTGAACCGCAGCAAAACCGCAGCCAGGAGCAAGGAGAGCCACAGAAGTGAGTACACCGACACTCCGGAGCGCAGGAGTTTCCTATTCAAAAAGCTGTCATCGTTCATTTGAGTCATCCGTGGGCACTGGCCTCAAAAAACAAGAAACATAGAGGCCGTTCAATGTGCCGGCCTGACCTTCGGAAACACGATTCGTATTCCTCTTCTCTGGATCCTCATGGCTGACTTGAGCAGCTTAACGATTCCTCCTTGTGTAGAGACAAATCTCACCGGACTTGAAAGCCGGCTCCAAAATCTTCTCCAGAATCGCCTCCCGTTCGGCGTCGATCTGGTAGATGCTTCTTTCTCTTGGCCCAACTACTACGAAGTCGATGCTCCAGTCGGACACCGCCCGTGCGATTTCGGAAGGGCTTCCGCCCGAGTAGATCAGATCGATAGCGTTCTCTCGTCCCGCGCTGTAATCAGAGTAACGGGAACCTCGCCACTGGATTTCGTGACCCGGCCACCCCAGGAGCGTCGGGCGCCCCGTAAATGTACTGAATCGGTTTGAATCCGCATCATAACTGCTCCCAACGGCTTCCAAGACTCGATTTCCGGGAGGGACATTCTCTCGAATCCAATTGATCATCGATCGCTGGTGAGGTCCGACGTGCGCCATCGCATCGAGGTTTGGGTTATCCAGTGAGATTTTCGCGCCGACAGCAGCTGGAGCGAAAACAAGACACACGGCCAGAAGAACTATAGCCAGAGTAGCAAAATGCCGAAGGGAACCTCGCCCGGAAAGACACAATACGACTCCCAATGATGAGCCCAGACCCAGCATAAGCCAACTCTGATAGTAGAGCTTAAAGAGAGTATTCATCCGGCTATTGAAATTGTCTGCGACGTAAAAGACCTCAGGTACCAGAATCAGCAGAAGTCCTACTCCGGCTAACAGGAGACAAAACAAGGTTGGGAGTCCCTGATCTCCGACGCTGCTTCTCACGGATTCAATCCGGAAAGCCAGGGCTACAAGCACTGCCAGCGCACATCCGACCACCAGTACGACGAAAGGCGCTGAGCCCCACCGGGAAAGGAAAGCCGTTACTTCGGCGGTTTCCAGGGAGACTGCGGCCGTAACCAGCAGAAACAGAATCACCAGAACTGGAAAGAAGAAACTACCCAGCATCCATGCTCTTGGGATCGGGCCTGAAACCTTCCTTGCCCAAAGCATCAGACACGGAACAAACAATGCAAACGGTCCAAGTACCAGCAAGAGTTGGCGAAACTGCGTTGGATTGAAGAAGTTCAAGACAATCCCTTGAACCTGACTTTCAGCCGTCAAGAAATAGGGCCAGTAGAAGACCAGGGTCACTAAGACAGTTGTGGCGAGAAACCTAATACCGGCGACTGCCTTTCGGGGCCACTCGCCAGGCGTACTGATCCAGACTGTCAACAGTACTAGCAACAAGCAGGCTGGGAAGTCCCAGGAGTTGAGCCCGATAAGAAATCCCAGGAGGACGGCTCCGATGAATTCCTCTAGCGAGAGTCTCCAGAACCGAGATGCCGGGCCGGGTACCTGCCCCAACAGACCAGTAGATCGGTTTGAAAGGAGAAGGTTCAGAGCCAGGGCGACAACCAGGGCAGTGAAGGGCATCGCCAGAAGGTGAGGATGAAGATCGCCCAACAGGTAGCTGAAAGCCGGGAACTCGGTGATCACCTCAATGGGGTCACCGCTAATGGGGACGGTGTCGCTAATCACGCGGCTACTTCTCCACCACCACCAATCAGAACCTACGAACCAGACGCCGGTCACTTGCCCATCTTCCGGAAACCCTCTCACTCCAAACCAACGGCCGACTCCTACTGGAACGAGGCCCTGTGCGTAAAGCCATTCCATCGCGCCCTGGAAGCTGCCGGCAACCCCAACAGCCAGAGCGGATATCGCACCCGTCACTGTTCCAAGTCTCGAAAGACCTCCTTTCTTCGGGGGTTTAGCCAGATGGCCGAGGTTGTATCCAACCCCAAATACTCCGACCAGTAGAAGGCCATACCAAACGGCTTGAGCCATGTTGAAGGCGATATTCGGCGGCTGTCCGGAGAGTTTTCCCAAGGTTGCAACCAGCCAATAGCCAAGATAGTAATAACTGATCGGGTAGCCGGCCAGCCACGGATCTTCAGGAGGGAAGGTCGCTCCCCACCAGACACCTGAGAGCATGGTCATGTCCATGGGTTGCTCAGTGTGATTGGCAGCAGGGTCGAACATTCGGACTCCGATTAAGGTCAGAAACCCGAGTGCGAAGATCGTTTCAGATAGAACGACCAGTCTCAGATTACTGCGAATCCAATCTAACTGTTGTCCGAAGAAGGAAAGGGGCGACTTGATTCCTCTGTTTGCTACCGCGAAAGCCAGAACCGCTGTCATACACAAGGTGACGTATGCGGCAAAACGAGAGTTGTCCAGGACAAAATAGACGTTGGCCAGCCAAAAGAGCAGACCCAATGAGAAAACTCCGAAGCTCTTGCCGGCAAAGTAGCCTGAGTCAGGTAAGAATCTGAAGACCCGTCGGCACAGAGGAAGGGTCGCCACTGAAACAAGCTGAACTATCAGGTACCACTGAAGGATTACCAAGAGCATGTGCCAACAAAGTCGCCAAGCGGTTGCTTGATGGCGCTGATTTTAACCCCCATGTGTCCTGCGGGCAAGGGGATCGGTAATCGGTGGAGCAGGTGGTCAGAAGTAAGTAGTGAGTAGTGAGTGGTAAGAAGTAATCGGTAATCGGTAATTGGGGTGGTAAAGGGCTCGAGTAGCAAACTTCGTCGCTAGCTTAATCGTAGACTTTGTCGAAGTCCGGGAAGAATGAATCGACTAAGTTTATGACAAAGCTTACGACGAAGGAGGACCGGGAACTGGAGCATTCATCAGCTTTGTCGCTAACTTAATCGCGAACTTTGTCGAGATTCCCACAGGCAAATCGACTAAGTTTACGACAAGGCTTACGACGAAGGAGGACCTGTCGCGCCGTAGCTCGAAGAGCGAAGGCGGATGCTTGAATGAACCCTTAGCGTCTTGGCGGCCTTTGCGTGAAATGAATTTGTCTCACGCCAAGCCGCAAAGAACGCAGAGAGTACAAATAAAAACTCTTGAACTTTCCTCTCCAACTAACGTATGATTTAAACGAACGTTTGAAACAGTTCTATAGCAGATGCGTAATGGATTACTGAAACAACTCGGAGCCAATCTCACGGTGAAACAGAAGGAGCTGTACACATGGCAGGAGAAGATACGAGAGAGAAGGTCCTGGATGCTGCCGAAGAGCTTTTTTCTGAGCATGGGTTCTCTGCGACCTCGGTGCGAGCCATCACGACGCAGGCCGGCGTAAACCTGGCGGCTCTCAACTACCATTTCGGATCCAAGGATGCTGTTGTGGATGCGGTGTTCGAGCGGCGGATCGGCCCGCTCAACCGGGAGAGATTACAGCTGTTGGAGGAAGTCGAGGCGCATTCCGGGCAGGAAGGTCCCACCCTTGAAGACGTTTTGAGGGCATTCCTGGCTCCTGCAATCCAGCTGGCTTCTGATCCGGGAAGTGGTGGGGAACGGTTCATGAAGCTTATGGGAAGAGGCCATTCGGAATCGGGTGACTTCTTCAGCAAAGTGATCGCGAGGCAGTTTGCAGAGGTTTTTCGGCGCTTTTCACGAGCGTTTCGAAGGGTCCTGCCGGATCTTCCGCCCGAAGAATACTTCTGGCGGATTCATTTTGTCATCGGCGCGATGGCCCATACGATGGCGCACTCGGCGACTCTTCGCTATCTCGAAACCCTCCAATCTGAAGGGGTGACAATCGAAGGAGTGCTCTCGCTGGACAAGGTCACTCTGAACGACACGGATGCTGTTCTGTCACGACTCATACGGTTTGCCGTGGGCGGCCTGCAGGCGGAGGCCCCCGTGCCGGTGGAGGTGGGCTCGAAATGAAAAAGGGAGTTTTGATCCTCATTCTTGCGTTTTCTTTCGGTTGTAAGAAGGATGCGATTCAGATCCGCCATCAGCCTGAGCTTGCCGCGCCCGACCAGTGGACGGCATCGGATGTTGACGATTCCGAGATTCGTGCTGAGTGGTGGACGGCATTCGAAGATGAGCGATTGGATGAACTGGTCGGAAAAGCCTTGGAGCACAACTACGATCTTCAGTCAGCAGCGGCGCGGCTCACTGTGGCTGCCATGCAGGCCAAGATTGCGGGAGCTGATCTCTGGCCGTCCATCAGTGGCGGATGGAGAGGGAGTGGACAGCGTCAGAATTTCATCGGCTTACCTATTCCAGGTGCTGAGGGCGAAGTCCTGAGCCGAACCTTTTCAAGCTCGGGAGTTTCTCTCGACATCTCCTGGGAAGCGGACATATGGGGCAAGATTCGGGCTCGTAAGTTCGCCGCGACCAAAGATTTCGAGGCTGCTGCCGCGGATCTCTGGGCCGCCAGACTGTCGTTGGTGGCTCAGACTAGCAAAGCCTGGTTCGCGGTTCTCGAAGCGCTGCAGCAGGTCGAGTTGGCGCAAACGACAGTGACCAGCTATAGCGGCACCGCCGGGCGAGTTCGGGGCCGGTACGAACGGGGCGTTCAGTCGTCCCTCGACCTCCGACTGGCGTTATCGAGTCTCGCTGGAGCAGAGGCGCTTCTGCAGCAGCGGAAGGAACAGCTGGACAGAGGGATTCGCCAATTGGAACTTCTCCTCGGACAGTATCCTGCAGCGGCAATCCTACCGACGGAAGCGCTTCCATCGGTTCCGCCGATTCCTCCTGCCGGTGTTCCCTCCGAACTGGTTTCTCGGCGACCCGATCTGATTGCTGCTGAAAAACGAATGTGGGCAGCCGGTGCCCGGTGGTCGGAGGCTCGAAAGGCTCTTTATCCGAGTATCAGTTTGTCGGGGAGCTTCGGTACGTCTACTAGTTCCTACCTCGATGTCTTCAACGGACAGTTCTTCGTTTGGAGTCTGGCAGGAAACCTTCTTCAGCCGATCTTCCAAGGGGGCCGGCTGAGGGCACAGATTGAAGTGCAGGACGCCAATTCTCGGGATGTGGCCGCCCAATGGGCGGGTGCTGTTCTGCGAGCATTCCTGGAGGTCGAGTCTGCTCTGGCCGCCGAGAAGTTCCTGGCCAAACAGGAGGTTGATCTTGTCGATGCGGCCACGCAGTCCACAGCTTCCCTGAGGCTTGCTGAAGATCGATACAACATGGGACTGGAGAGCTTCGTGACGGTCCTCGAATCTCAGAGACGAAGCTTGACTGCTGAAAGCCAGTTGCTCACCGTGCGCCGTCAGCGGCTTGATGCCCGGGTTGACCTTCACCTGGCGCTTGGCGGCAGCCTTCAGCCTGAAGAACTCGAAT
>JAUWTT010000355.1 GCA_030614585.1 Acidobacteriota bacterium | reverse complement strand
TGGTGAATCCGGTCTTCTTGGAGACATTCAGTGGGGAGAGCTCGATACTTATTCCGGAACGAAGGACTGCATGTGCCGCTTCCGGATCGACCCAGAAATTGAATTCGGCATTGGGAGTGATATTTCCGCCGCCGCCCGGAAGGCTCGCAATGGCTCCTCCCATGATATACAGCCGCTTCACGTTGGCACTGAAAGTTGGGTCTTTGGAGACTGCCATTGCAATATTGGTGAGCGGCCCAATGGCAATAAGGACAATCTCTCCCGGCTGGTCATTTACTGAGTGAATCAGAAAATCTACCGCGCTTTCGGCCGCAGGTTGAATCGAGGCAAATCCTCCAGGAGGAACGGGTGGAGGTTCATCTGAATACCATTCGCCCCAGTTATTGAGAGCATACTCCGAAGGCCGGTGAATAAGAGGCAGGTTGGCGCCCTCGTAAACCGGAAGATCTTGTCGGTCCATAATCTCGAGCAAACGAAGTAAATCGGCTGTCGCCTGTTCGCGACTGAAATTCCCTGCTACGGTGGTCAGGCCAAGCACGTCAAGTTCTTTTGATTTCAACGCCAGGATAACTGCCAGAGCATCGTCCTGAGGAGGCCGCGCAAAATCTGTATCGATAATGACCTTCTGGGAAGCCCGTAGATCACTCACTAAGACTCCTGAGAGAAAGAACAAGAGAACTAAACCTGGGACCAGCAGAACTTGCCTTTTCATTGTGACTCCATTTCATTAGTCTAAATGGTACTATCAGATTTAGTCGACCTGAGCGACAAGGCCCCGGGGAGGATTCTCTTCTGAATTGCTTGAAGGGTTTAGAAGATACTATCTTCATTGAAATCACGGGAAGGGCCAACAAAGGTTGACTGCCAACAGCCCGATAAGAAGGTGCAGTAGCCACTTTTTGAAAAGTGAGGGCTATAGACACCACGAAAGGCAGGTTGAGATGAGTGAAAGCAAACTCTCTTTCTTTCAGACGGTTGTGGCGTTTTTTGATGAGGCGGCAAGGTTGACTAGCCATTCGCCCCTGCTGCTGCACCAGATTAGAGCCTGCAACAGCGTTTACGAGATGAACTTTCCCGTGAAGTTTGGCAAAGACCGTTACGAGATCATAAATGCATTCCGGGTCCAGCACAGTCATCACAAGGTTCCGGTCAAAGGTGGAATTCGTTACAGCGAGATGGTGAATGAAGATGAAGTGAAAGCACTGGCGGCCTTGATGACATACAAATGTGCATTGGTTGAGGTCCCTTATGGTGGCGCGAAGGGAGGGGTCAGGATCGAACCGAGGAATTACGAGCCCGACCAGTTGGAAAGAATCACGCGCCGGTACACGACAGAGCTTGTGAAGAAGAACTTCATCGGCCCTGGCATAGATGTGCCGGCTCCGGACTACGGCACCGGGGCCAGGGAAATGGCCTGGATCTTTGACACCTATTCAGCTCTGAATCCAGGACAGATTGACGCAGCAGGTTGTGTGACAGGTAAGCCGGTAGAGCAGGGCGGAGTTCGAGGAAGGACTGAAGCTACGGGGCGAGGTGTTTTCTATGGAATTCGACACGTGCTCTCTTACGCTGAGGATATGAAGAAGCTTGGGCTCTCCTCAGGGGTGGAGGGGAAAACGGTGGTAATCCAGGGTTTAGGCAACGCTGGGTATCATTGTGCAACTTCGTTTTACGACGCAGGTGCCAAGATCGTTGCTATTGCCGAATATGACGGAGCAATAGCATCGCCGGCCGGCCTCGACCCCAGGGAGGTGCAGGAACACCGGAAAGCGACTGAATCCATTCTCAACTGTCCCGGCTCTCAGAATCTGAATTCCAGCCAGGATGCCCTCGAGTACGAGTGTGACATCTTGATTCCAGCTGCATTGGAACGGCAAATCACGGGAGAGAACGCTCCCAGAATAAAGGCCAAGATCGTGGCCGAGGCAGCTAACGGCCCTACTACTGCGGAAGCCGAGCAGATCTTGTATCAAAAAGGCGTCATGGTTGTGCCCGATGTGTACATGAACGCCGGGGGAGTGACGGTCTCCTATTTCGAGTGGCTGAAGAGCCTCAGTCACGTCCGCTTCGGAAGATTGAGTAAGCGCTTCGAAGAGGCCTCGAATCTGTCAATCTTGAACACCGTGGAACGCCTGACAGGCCAAAGTCTTTCTGATGAAGAGAAATCGCAAGTTATACGTGGCGCTGATGAGATAGACCTCGTCAACTCAGGTCTTGAGGATACGATGATCAATGCTTACGACAATATCCGTGAGGTTATGCATTCCACTGAAGGCGTCGATACTCTGAGAATGGCGGCCTTCGTCCTGGCAATCGATCGGGTCGCCATTTCTTATATGCAGCTGGGGATCTTCCCCTAGCCCTAACCTACCCATATGGGACTGGACCATGCCAGATGTCCATTGGCTTGAGTGACTCGAACATAATAGCAGTCGGGCCCTTTCGGCGAGACCCGATCCTGCCAGCGGATAGAGGCTGAGGATTCGTCTGGCGTTACCAGTCGATGAATGATGAACGACTCGCTGGTGAAAGGACCAGTGAAAGTCACGACGTTGTTTTCAAGCAGCTTAGAAAGCTTCGTACGAATGACCTGTTTTGCGGGTTGTCTGAGCTCAACCTCCAGGACTGCCTCAGGCTCAGCATCCAGAGCAAGGATCACAGCCTTAGTGGGATCTTCCCCGTAACATTTCTCTCGGGTAGTGTTCGATTGCAAGTGTATCTCCTGTGGCGAAACGATTCGCATTCGATCACGAAGAGTCTCTTCGAAAGGTGCCGACTGAAAGCACCTGAGAGCCTTTGTGAAGCGGCCCTTCTCCAGCTTGATTGTCATGTCCCAATGGCAGATTCGACCCATGTTCAGATCCGCCCAGGGACCCCAGCCATATTGAATTCGACACTTGGCTTGTCCCGGCAGCTGGGGTTCTGTCGCGAGGCTATCCTCAGGGAAGTGTCTCTCAATAACGCGATTGTTGCGGAGTAGCTCAACCATAGCGATGGGATCCTGACCTTCCACCGTGACTTCAATCTCCCGATCAGATGTGGCTTGAAGATTGGCCCCCATCGGTTGTCCATTCAACTTCACATCCAGGGCAATTCTGTCTCCAGTTGCAGCGTAAGTCCTTCGAGCTTTGATGGCTTCAAGAAGAGCCTTGCTCGAGAGTTCTTCCGCCCAGACCCCCACTAAACCCTCTCCATAGGCTCCGGGATATCCTCTGTGATCGTCACTCGAAGCCACAAAACCGAATCTTAAGCCACGAGTCAGCTGTGTCTGGATGGTATTCTCGGTCGAGCGTCCTCCGTTGCTATGGCGGATCATCGGGTAGGGAGACCTGTCTGATTCAGTGCAGCCATGTTCCGAGAAAACCTCAACAACTGGTGACGCACTTGATCTGAAGTAACTCCAGTTTGCTCCGCGCCAACCCGCCTTGTAACCCACATGGTGTGGAATGGCCAAGGCCCCTTTTGACTCTGAAAAGTCCAAGAGTTTGTTGACGTGGTCGGGCAGGAAGAGTTCTGACTGATCCTCAGGAAAGATCAAACAATAATCGCCAAACTCACTCGAGTGCCACTCGTAACCCAGGAATGCTACGAACTCGGGGGAGTTTGCCTCGCGAATCAGCTGACGTGTCTTGGGCCAATGGTCGGCATGGGCCTTGAAACCTCTCACCCACTTCATGTGGGCCTCTCCAGGCATCTTGGGCATGTCATGCCACGAAGAGTGTCCAGTAAAGGCAAAGAAATCAAGATGTTCCTGAGCTAGTTCAATGGATCGTTCCAAGCTCCCTTTTGCATACCCTACTGCATTGTGGTTGTGCAGATCACCCCAATAAAGGTTGTGCGTGATCCGACCTTGTTCGGTTTCAACCGTAGACTGTGCAAATGAAGTTTCGATTAAGGACGTTGCCAGAAGGCTGCCGACAAACTGGCGTCGGGTAATATCAGAGACGGCCATAATTCATTCCTTTTCATCACCGGGCAGATCAAGATCTCACGGGCCAGAGCCCTTTCGGCTGTGTCTTATCCGAGACTTCAAAGATACATCACCAAGCCCAACAATCCCAGAACTGGGAGAATCCAGGATATCCACTGTGTGATCGAGTGCCTCTTCCTCGGATCAGAGATTCGTGGCTGAACCAGATAGACCATGGCCACCATCAGGGCATACGGAGCCGGTCCTTATAGGGCCCGGAGGCGTCTTGAACAAGTAAGGCTTCGATGTCTTGCGGTAAGACATGCATCCGTGCTTGTCCTAACGGCCTCAAAGGCGATACTCCTATCGGGACTTGACCCACCTTCACATAGTCAAACCTGTAAATGGGCTAGCTTGCTCGAATGAACTCCATCCTGAACACGGGCACCTGGAAAAGATCATATCCAATCACGAAAAAACGCTGAACGTCGGAATGGTTTCTGTAGATCGCAGCCAGATCCAGACCCCTGTGTGCAACTGGGATGTCCTTGATCTCCCTGCGAAGATCAAGCGGCCTGTCCCTCAGACCCTCCTTTGACTTCCAATTGCCGAATTCCTGTCCTTCCGCAGCAATGAACCCGGCAATGTGCTGGCGAAGATCCATAATGTCAAGGATTTGTGATTCCTGCGGGTAGAGGATTTGGACCAGAGCGGCATCGTCATATGTGTCGTCGCCAGGGGGGGCGTTCTTGTAGATCCGGACCGAATTGGCTCCTGTGGAACCGGGCAGTGCCGCATCCTCCCACCGCAGGACTTCCGTGTGAACCCATTCCGGCGTGGCCTCGATTGCCTTTCTCCAGAGTTGCTCCCGCTCCCGCGTACCTGGCAGAGAACCGGTGGCATGTATCAGCATCAGGGCCGAACCGGTGCCATCCACATCCGCTTGGGTGGCCGAGGTGTGAATGGCGAACCCGCCGTCAGCTGGTCGAAAGAGGCGGTAGCGCGAAGTTAGCCAGCTCCCGATCTCCCTTCGAACTTGCTATCTTTCGGCCTCTGACAGATGGGACCACAACCGCCGGGTGATCATCCGAGCCCCCTGAGACTGGTTCAGACTCCACTCATGCTGCTCCACCGCGTCGTTAGGGAGGGGTGCGGCCAGCGATTCCAGGAGTCTCTGGGCCAGTGTCGCCGCGTACCGG
>JAUWTT010000260.1 GCA_030614585.1 Acidobacteriota bacterium | reverse complement strand
TCGGGCGTCTTCACAGTGGGATCTCGATCCAACCAGAATTGCTCAATGAATTGATCACGCTCTTCGTCAGAGGTCAGGGCCGTAAACCGCTTCTTCTCATCCTTCCCTATAATCCATCTAACCTCTTCGTCCACCCAACGCTCGTGACGACTTGCTGATAGCGCGTTGATCCCCACCAGTATGCCCGTCAGGAAAACACAAAGAGTTCGTACTTTAGGCACTACATCACCTCGAAGGACTGGCTGTTCGTAGCCGTCTCACCTGTATGAGCGTCCCTCACTTCCACTTCCAGCTCATAGCGTCCGGGTGAAAGCTGAGCCAGCGAAAGACTCTGGGCGAAGCTGATCTTCACCAATGGGTCTTCAGTTAAGTATCGGAGGTTCTTTACTCCTGCGATCACTATTTCCGTACCGTCACGGTATAGCTTCAGCCTCACTTCCACATTTGGCTCATCCTTCACGACGGACGGTTGATAGACCTCGAAAAAGATAGTTAATTGTTCTTTCCGGCGAAAACGGAGGTCTGGTTTGGGGACAAGAAGAAGGTCATCCGCGTTCAGTGGGTTCAGGTCACTGTAAGTCAGCCAATCACGAGTGGACTCAAGCCCGGAGATCTTCCTGGCTTCTTTCTCATCGACGACCTTATTGCAGAGCACCACGTCGGAAAGCGAGAATCCAGAATTCCCAAAGTCCGGGACCGAAATCGCTTCACTGATATGCAAATACCGGCCCTCATCTCGATCAAGGAGATGAAGATCCAACAGATAGTCACCCGGAGAAACGGCAAAGCGTGATTGGTAGACGACCCCTTCATGCTTCAACCGGTCATGATCGGCCATGTCAAGGTTCAAGTGATCTACGAAATACGCGACCGAGCTTCCGTCCTTCGTCATTTCGGCGACAATATCGAACCTTCGCGACGGATCGAGCTGATCACCGGGGATCATAAGAGCAAAGGGAAGGTAGACGAACTTCTCCGCCGACCGAAACAACCAATAGTCCAGCGACGCATCGATCGTGTCGAAAAAGACTGCCGAATCGACCTCCTCCTGAAGCTCCTGGCGTCGGGATACGCGTTGTTCAACGTCCCCCAGCGAACGCCTGGCTTCTGCGATCGTTAGAAATATGTCCATCGCGTCAAACGTGGCCGGCCGGGTCAAGAGTTGGTGGTAAAAATCTTGGATTTCGCTAAAACGAGGAGGCCCCGCATACACCAGTGTATAGTCAGCCGCAGCAGTTCGGTCGCCACGAAAGAGCGGGGTATTTCCGAGCATCCGGGCCAGTAGAGTCTGATTTCGAATGTGCGGAGCTGCGTAGAGGGTTGAGAGTTCTCCTTCAGGAATGCGCATGAAAATCAGTTCCAGAGGGCCAACGAGATTCCGCGAGCCGCCGGCATGATAGTACGTCCACAATTCGGCTTCAGGGCTGTTGATTCGAATTGAAGGAAGGCTGCCTGAAACGTTCCGTCCTCCTCCGGGAGTGCCGGCTGACTGCCTGGACCGAGGTCCGGACTGGGTCAGAACTTCCTCAAACTTCATTCCGGCAAAGACCAGCCTCTGATCTGGTTTCCCATTCGTCACGAAAACCCGAGCACGATCCGAACGCCGTCCAAACTCCCTGTTGGCCCGCTCGGTGCGCTGGTAGTAGGCCTCTCGAAACTCGTTTGCCTCAGTGCTGGGATCGACGTCTCGTTTCTGCCAGAACTCCCGAATGAATGCCTCGCGCTGTAGGTCTGATTCCAGTTCCAGGAACTCTTCTTTCTCGCTCGACGAAATAACGTATTCCACTTCGCCCAGCCAGGTCTTTGGCTCAATGACGAGAAGTGGCGTTAAGAAGATCGCAAATGCCAATAACGGAATACTCATCACATCGACTACTGGTCACCTGAATCTGTGGTCCTTGAGCCAGAGCCGTCAGGAAGTAAGTGAAGCGACCAACCTAAAGTCTTGCACCTGGCGTACACTCTGGCCCTTCACCAGGTCCCTAACCTCTACCTCGACACGGTATTTTCCCGGCTCGAGATCACCAATTGGCAACACCTTGATCAGGGCAGCTCTGTCGTCAGAGTAAACACGAAGCCCTTCTTGTTCGCCCCCAATCAGCTCTACGACCGTGTCACCACCTCTCGAGATCCGATAACGCGTTTCCACAGAAGGAGCGAGTGTTCCCTGATCCATTCCCAAACCCAGAAGTTGCAGATACAGACCCAGAGGATTCTCCACAGAAAAGACGTTCTTCACACTCGGACGAACCTTGATATCACCCAACACGAACATCTCCTGCTGCTCTGGGACATTCGGCAGGGGAACGATAAGTTCGGACAGAATCAACGAGCTGGACTCCAGCTGCTCCTCCTGATACGAGGGAGGTGCCAAGCCAACACGCACGACACCAATATGGTTACTATTCAAATCTTTGACAACCAAATCGAGGCGATACCGCATTCCCCGATCCAGGAGCAGAATCCGCTGATAGCTCGAGCGTGACTTCAAGACAGCAGACATTTGGCTGGAGCCAAAGGCCAGTTCAAGGTCCTCGTCGAATTCGGTAACGATGCGATTTTGAATACTTGTGACAATTCCGTAAACCGCCAGTTTTGCGCGATGGGAACCACCCTGATCATCAAAAGTGAGCGACTTATTCTCAATCTCCAAGGTAACGGGAACGAATACCTGGTCCTTATTCAAACCCAGGTAATCCTGGCGGACATCGAAACTCAGTTCATTGAAAGAGACATCGACTTCGACGATTTGCTTCAGATCGTCGTACTTGATCGGTTCGGCCATCTGAACCTGGACAAACCTCTCATAGCGAATGAACGGATCATCAATTGCTCTCTGATGCATGAAAGGGTACCGCCCGCGCATTCCGGGCTGAAAATAGGGGCGCTCCATCTTCTTGGCGTGGCCAAGCTCCTCAGCCAATGTCAGGCCCGCGCCCGGCGCCATCATAAGGGCATCCTTTTCGTCCGGGTTCATAGTAAGGCTGTACTGGCCTGCCCAGCTCTTGTCAACAAACTCTAGAAGGACTTCGCCGTCCATTCCCGGGATATTTCGATAGCGCCATACTTCGAACGGAAAAGTTGAAGTGGAACCCCCGCCCTCATGCGATTCACGCAAATACCGACCGCCCGAAGGGTACGACGTGATTTCAGCAGGTGGACCATGAGTAATGTAGATCCTTCCGCGATCCGTCCTCCATCCGGCTCTCCCACTTTGAAAGCGCTCGTTAGCATAAGCGATACGTCGGTAGTGCTCTTCCTTGTATTCATTCTCGGCCGTCCGTGGATCAGGGTCGCGCCTGTACCAAAACTGCTCGATAAACTGTTCCTGCTCTTCCTCCGTCGTCAGCTCTCCGAAAATCTCCTTCTCTTCTTCAGCAATGATGTAACGGACATCTTCATCGAGCCACCTCTTGAAGTACTCCTGTGCCTCTTCCTGCTTGACCCGGTCGTCACTTTGTCCCCAGATCAAACAGGCGCAGGTCACAATGACTAGACCGAAGACTGAAACTTTTCTCTGTTTCGCCACAACACACTCCAGCTTAATGTAGGGTTGCTCCTCTCCCTTTACCGCTCTCGGCTTGCGAAACATGCCCAAGGGAACCACTCGAGTTATACCCGTCCCAACAGTTTATCATCAGGAGTCTTCACCATAGAAGAAAGTGGGCATGAGTCGGGACGCATGCGGTGACAAATACCAGAGCTTGGTGTCGAAATCCGAGCAGAGCATTTCTGACGGTCTTGGACATTCACCTCCGAGACCCGCAGCCAGACCACCCGGGAGATGGCACCGATATAAGGGGACTCCTTCTAAGCCCGTCTGGACTTTGGCGGATAACAGCTCCTCCTGTCTCCCGGAGTCAGCGAGGCTGGCTGAAGACTAGCAAATTTGTAATCTGGTAGGAGGCGAGAAGGTCTCGCCCCCTCCCAACAGAACGGCCCGTACCGGCCAGGTAGGCCGCTCTTCGATCAGCAACTGAACTGGAGTTCAAGATTGCGGTTCGTGTAGTCATCCAGGAAAATGAGACCCTGACGGCGGAACCAAGCGAGATTGAGAACCATCAGAACTTCTCGCCGGGATACCGAGCACCAGTGGTCCATCTTCACCCAGGTCTGGTGAGCGATCTTCGGGGTGAATCCGGCCCGGATCAGCATGCGTTGGAGCTTCTTCGGTTTCTTCCACTTCTTCAGCTGCATTGAACGCAGCCGGTTACGGATGTACCGGTCCAGCTTGTCGAAGACTCTGCCATACTCCTGGATTCGATAGTAGCCCACCCAGCCCCCAACGTACTCGTTGAGGGCTCGGATGATCTGGTTCATCGAAAGCGGGTTATTGCGCTTCGTCAGCTGGTGCACTCGTCGCTTGAACTTCTTCTGGGCCCGTCCACTCACTCCGATCTTGCCGCCCGTGATCTGGTAGCCAAGAAACTCCACCCGGCCAATCCGAGCCACAGAACTCTTCTCTCGATTCACCACCAGTTGGAGTTCTTCCTCCAAGTAACGCGTCGTGCTTTCCAGCACTCGCAGAGCCGCTTTCTCCGATCGTTTCAGGATCACGAAGTCATCCGCCCATCGGCAGAACCGATGCCCTCGCCGCTCCAGTTCCTGGTCCAACTCATTCAGCACGATGTTGGACAGGGTCGGTGACAGCGGTGAGCCTTGCGGACATCCTTTCGTCGTCTTCTGACGCACCCCGTCGACGATCACTCCGGCCTTCAACGCACGCGCGATCATGGTGATGAATCTCTCATCCCGGATCCGGCGCCTCAACAGTTTCAGGATCAGTCCATGGGGGATTTCGTCGAAGAACTCTTGCAGGTCGATCGCAGCACACCAACTGTACTCCTGCTCGACCGCCACCCTCACGTGACGGATGGCTGCTTGCTGGCTCTTCCCCACTCGGAACCCAAAGTTCGAGCGGCTGAAACTTCCATCAAAGATCTCCACTAACGTGAGATGCATGGCTTGTCCTACCACTCGATCCATGACGGTGGGGATTCCCAGCTTCCTTTTCTTACGGCTCCCTTCCTTTCGGATCAGCGTCCTTCTCACGGGCTTGAAACGGTAGCTCCCTTCCTCCAGCTTCTCCGCGGCCAACCCCAGCAGTTCCTGCCGGCGTTGTTCGAATTGCTGGGTCGTCATGCCGTCTATTCCGGCTGCGCCTGCATTCTTTCGTATCTGCTCCCATGCTCGACGCAGTCGTCTGCCGTCATAGACCCGTTCCAATACCTTCTGGATTTTCTCTCCCTTTCCTCCGGGACCTGTCTGCCTCATCGATGGCGGGGTGTGGCCGGCTGCCGGATAACTCCGACCTTCAGATCTTTCTTGATCTGCTCGGTAGTCGTCTGACTTCGTTATCCCCGTTGGGTTTTCTGGCGCTTCTTTCACACGCTGTCTCCGCTCGATCAGGGGGTCCTCGTTGCCTCTCGTCTGCGGCTTCCCACGCCCGGGTGACGATTCCCCGGTCGTCCCTTTCAGGTCTTCAGGGTTTTCTCCTCCACTCTGTTACCAGGCTTCTTTGGCCCTGAGTCTTCAGTACTATCCGCAGATCTGCCAACCTCTGCTCCCTTGCCGCCTCGGGGGACACCCTCCGCGATTTGGTTTTCTGCTCCAGCCAGGAACCGGCCCAAGCAGAGCAGGAGGTCTTCCCCGGGTAAGACACACTGCCTCCCCATATCCCGTCCAGCTCCACTTCGGTTCGGTTCACCGGATATCCGGGCTCGCTCTGTCAGGCCTGCTCGCCCTCCTCCCCGCTGCCATTTAGCTGGTTCGCTGTTCGCTACGTACATGGGTTCTGCCTCATGCTTCCTTCAGACTCCCGTTTCCGGGTTTGCCCTTGCCTTGTTGGCGTTGCCCTTCCGTCCGGTAACGGCGGGCGTTTTAGTTTCTCTTCTGGCTTCCACCAGAAGTAGCAGTGCGCCATGCCGGGCGCACCTATTGTCCCGTCGCTCCGCTCCGGGCTCTGATCCTCTCGACGAACCGCCCAGTCTCTCTGGAACTCAAAAATCAACCTCCAGAGATCAGAGCCCGGAGCGGAGCGATGGGACAATTCTACCCGACCGCAATTCCACCACTCGA
>JAUWTT010000109.1 GCA_030614585.1 Acidobacteriota bacterium | reverse complement strand
ATTGCAGTTGCTGATACAGACCCTTGAATCGGTCCTGCAGGCTGAGCATCCAATCCTGAACGGGGTCGCCCGTAGGAGCCTCAATCCGAGTGAAAGGGGACTCCGATACTTCGCCGGTGCTCTGCTTGTCTGAGTTCTCCTCTGCGGAGTCCTTCGGCTGGGAGGTACTCTCTCCACTGTCGGAAACAGCCGAGGGTGCCTTTGCCGAACGGTTCCGGTCTCCCGCAGCAGTTCCACCGGCGGGAGAAGGCAGTAATTGACCGCTTTCCAGCCTCGATATGACGGTTTCGAGGGCCGGTAGATGTGCTAACTCGACCAGCTTCAGCAAGGCAATCTCGAGATGGACGTGCGGATGTACATGCCAGCGCAGTTCGTCTCCGGTCTGATTCAAGAGATCATAGAAGCGAATCAAGTCCAGTTCGGAGAATCTCTCAGCCTGGTCGAGAAGCTGATCCTTTTCCGAGTCTGGCAATTGGATAAGAGCCGTATCCCAGCCCGCGGCCTTGCAGACTAACAGATCTCTCACGCGCTCCATCAGTTTGGTGCAGAGCACCTGCGGTGAAATGCCGCTTCCAGCCAAAGCCTGCAGTCGTTTGATCAGCCCGCCGCGATCGCCGTCGAGCACCACTTGAACCAGTTCGGCAGTAATGCCTTGATCCAGCACTCCGAGGAGCGCCTTCACATCTTCATCCTGCACCTCGCGATCGCTGAAAGCCAGGATCTGGTCCAGTGCCGATTGCGCGTCCCGCATGCTCCCCTGACCGACAGAAGCCACCGCGAACAGTGCGAAGTCACTGATCTTGACACCTTCAGTCTCAGTGATGAGTCTCAGCCTGTCGAGAATGCCCTGATACGCTATTGGCTTGAACTCATACTTCTGGCAGCGCGAGGTAATGGTCCGAGGAATCCTCTGGTACTCAGTCGTGGCGAGAATGAACTTTACGTGCGACGGAGGTTCCTCGAGAATCTTGAGCAGGGCGTTGAATGCCTCTTTGGTCAGCATGTGGACTTCGTCCACGATGAATATCTTGAAACGGTCGCGAGCCGTTCCGTAACGCGCGCTTTCCCTGAGTTCGCGGATGTCATCGATTCCGCGGTTCGAAGCGGCATCGATCTCCTGCACATCGACACTGTTGCCGATTCGAATCTCTTCGCAGGAAACACACTCATCACACGGTTTCGGGTTGATTCCCTCTCTGCAGTTGAGAGCCTTTGCCAAAATGCGAGCTGCCGTTGTTTTGCCAACACCCCGGACACCCGAGAAGAGGAAAGCGTGAGCTATACGGCCGCTTTTCAAGGCATTCTGAAGAGTTCGCGTGACCACATCCTGTCCCACCATCTCTTCGAAGTTTTGTGGCCGCCATTTACGAGCAATAACCTGGTACGACATCTCGATATCAAATGCTGAAGTGAATCCAACTTCCTTTGGAGGACGTCAGAAGAGAGTGGCCGAAGCCGTTCCCCGGCGAATCTACTGAGCACGTTACGTGTCGCGTTGATCAGGTTCCGGGCTACCTGCGGCACCCATCCTTGTCCTCTTAATGCTGCTTCCTTCCGGACCTGACATGATTCGAGGGGGACGCTGCACAGGGCCCGAAACCTGATACTGCAAACGAGGTCAACTATAGCACTTTTCGCGGAGGGAAAAGTCTTGAGTCTCGGGTCTTGAGGTATCGAGGTCTTGAAGTCTCGGAGTCTGGGGCAACCAGACGGCACCCCCGGGATTCCAGACCGGAGGCTCAATATTGAGTTCTGTATCGTTTGGGCAACAGACCCTCAAGACTCAGGCCTCAAGACTCAAGACCCGCGCCCCCTATGATATCCTCTCGTTTGAACAGTTTGGAGGAGTACCGAAGTGGTCGTAACGGGCCCGACTCGAAATCGGGTTGTCTGGTGATGAGCTAGGCACGTGGGTTCGAATCCCACCTCCTCCGAAGCCGCGGAGAGGTGTCCGAGTGGCTTAAGGAGCGCGCTTGGAAAGCGCGTGTACGGGTAACCGTACCATGGGTTCGAATCCCATCCTCTCCGCCAGGACAATTTCGATTGACGATTTTCGATTGTCGATTGGGGTTCGTGCGGTGTGGGCAACAGAGCCTGAACGAAGCCGGGGGGCCAGGGGCTGGGATCTGGGGATTGAACCACCAAATCACAAAGACACAATAGAATTTCAGTAGTGATTTTGTGCTTTAGTGGTTGATCCCGGATTACCGATGTCCTGACCACGCCCCGGCATCCAGCATCCGGGATCTGGCGACCGCCCCCTGCTCAACATTGCCGCAGTGTTGTCGATCTTTAGCAGGCTAACGCCAACCGAATCAAGAAGTTATTTGAATACAAACCTGTTCCTACGCGTAGTCTTCTCTGTGAACAAAAAGAAGGAGACCAACGACACCCGGAAGAGGAGTGACTCCCGATCCTCCCGCGCAGAGTACGACAAGTTCTGCGAAAAGCACGGCTTCAAACTGAAGGAACCTGCCGATGCCGGAAGAGGGGTCCTGAACAGCGCGACCCTTCCAGCCGACACCCGCGAGGTGCTCGAAGAGTGCGGCTTCGAGTTTGCGGAGGATGGCGGATTATTCATTCTTCCGATCTCGAGTCCGGAGTCTGATGAAAGCGACGACCGCGAACGGGAGGACGACGAGAAGTAGCACTTACAGGATGCTTACGCCCGTCACTGGCTTGATCTAGACCTGGCCCAAAAATCAGGGATCGAAAAGCGGATTCGCCCGCACGACATAAGTTTGCGTTTTCGCAGTTTCATGAACGCTTGATTAGAAAGAGGGCGATGCCCATGAGGAGAGGCCTCAATTGGGGTTCTCTTCTTGAGGGCAAAGTTGATTTTCTGGCGAGAAGAGGGGTAGAAACTGGGTATGAGCTGTCGAATCGCGTCTGCGTTTGTAGTGATGGTGTTGGCGGTTAGGGGATTGGTCGCGGGGGATTACATGTTCTCGGTGGCTGGTGATCAGGTCTTGTTGAATGGCAAGGCCTTCAAAGTCCTTGGCCTGCGCTGTTCGAATGCACTGATTTCTGATGTCACAACTCAACAAGTGATAGACAAGCTTGAAGTTTATAGAACCTACGGCATCAACACGGTTAGTGTGTTCTTTATGGGTTCCCGGTTTGGAGACGTGAAAGGCTACCGGGTTGACGCGACCTTGAATCCGATCCATGCGGCACGGATGGGGCGCATCATTGAAGCAGCGGATCGACTGGGCGTGGTGGTTCTCGTAGGTTGCCTTTACTGGAGCACTTCGAGAGCAAAAGAGGATCTTGTCGATGTGTGGGGTCAGGATGATGCAAACCGAGCGGTAGCTAATACCGTTCGCTGGTTGGCAGAAAACGACTACCGCAACGTTTTCGTTGACGTCGATAACGAAGGCATGGCTCACGATCAAATGGGATGGCACATCCGTGAGATGATCGAGGCTGCGCATGGTGTGGACCCTTCGATCATGGTTGCTTACAACGATAAAGATCCGGTTCCTTCGAATGCAGATCTCTGTATTCACCACAGCCCGAAAGTGCAAGGGAAACCGTAGCTCGAGAGTGAAGGCACTCCTAAAAACGTGCCCAGTGGATATTGGGGTGACTACAGCAAAGAGGCCCATCGGGCCACCACCAGCAGGTACAACAACTACTCGAGGATCGGTCGCTATACGGCGGAGATGAAACAGGACGATTATCGCCAGACAGACGAAAATGTAACAAACTATAATGGCCACATGCTGGCATCTACGTGGTTACAGTGTACACCCAACGAAGGGGTGGGTGGACCTTTTGCAAAGCCCGGTGGGCGTTCGAGAATCAAGGATGTCGATTCCGACATTGACGAGCTTCATCCGGAGGCGGGCATACTCTGGTGGCTGGAGTATGTGAGGGATCGGTATGGAGCCTGGGTTCCGCCGAAGTAATCTCAGTCCGGAGATCAAGGCCGCGAGCGACAGTTCGAAAGGATGGTTGGAGCGAGTTTCCAAAGACGGTTGACAAAGGAGGACATGCAGAATGATCGGAGCAATAGTCGGGGACATTGTTGGATCGGTACATGAGTGACGGCGTTGGAACCGTCGGAACATGGGCGTCCCGCCTGTGACCGGTTGCCAACTAATCACAAAGGGGACGTCTATGTTCCTTTGAGACGCCAGTGTCCCTGCAGCTACCGCCGAATGGATTCCAGAGAGGCAGGCAATTGCATCAGGCCAACGATCGGTTATAATCAGACATCTTAAGACACCCGTACAATACCTCGTTTCGGTTCATCTTCAGGTGTTTAGGTCTGTGCTTGTTAAGAGGTCAAATCGAATAATCTAAAATAAAGCAGGTTTTGTTCCAATGATTTCAATTCGATACCAACACATGAGTGGTACGCGGGAATTCCTTTTGCACTCGAAGAACATCGGGCTTGCGTGCTCAATTGCCTTAGTCGTCCTGGCCCTCACAGCCGGGTGCCAGACGCAGGCGGAAGAGTCATCGTGGGACCCTTCGGCACTCGGGGATCAAGACATCGTCCCATTAGACGGACGTGAAGTCATCGAGCGACTGGCGCTTTTCATGGATAGCCAGGACGAATGGGCGGCTGAAGCCTTCGTGACCTTCGAGGCAGTGCAGGAATCTGGGCAGAAGCTCCACTTCAGTCTTTTGCAGGAAATAGCACTTCGAAAGCCGGATGAGCTCTTCTGGAGGACCTTGCGTGACGACGCAACAGTGGACACGGCCTGGTTCTCAAAGGGCAGTTTTACAATGCTCAAGGCGCCGGATATGGTTTGGGGACAGGTTGACGGTCCGCAGAAGGTCTCTGAGATGGTGCGCTTCGTGGTTGAAGAATATGAGGTCGATGTGCCTTTCCAGGACTGGCTGGCGGTTGAACCAGCCGACTTGTGGCTTTCTGACGAGGTCAGCTCAGTGCTATATGTTGGCGAGGCTTGGGTGGAGGGAAGTTGGACCGATCACGTCGCGATTAGAAAGCCCGGAGTCGACATCGAGTTCTGGGTGAGAAAAGGACCTGAGCCTTTTCTCAATCAAGTTGTGCTCATTTTCACAGAGGACGAAGGACAACCTCAATACTCAGCTCGCTTCCGCAAATGGGCCACTACCATCCCGGACCCCGGCGTGTTCGAGGTTAGCATCCCCGAGGGTGCTGAGAGAATTGAAGTGGTGCCGGTAAGCGGACGTTGACGATATTGCAAAGGAAGAAGTGATGAAACCACCGACTTTCAGACGGGCCATGAGTTTAGGGTTGACCCTACTGGTCGCAAGTTGGCTCTGTGTAGAGCCGTTGACCGTCCTGGCACAAAGAAGGGGTGGAGGCGGAAGGGGCGGAGGCCGTCAGCCCAGCCGAAGTTCCAGTGTAAACCGGTCGAGTCCGGCCCGCTCCGGATCGGCCAACCGGTCCTACAGTTCGAACCGCTCCAGCAGTTCCAACCGGTCCCTCAGCGGCAGTGACAGAAGCAGTTCCAATCGCTCAACGAGTAGCAGTCGCCCGACCACCTCTGACCGCTCAACCAGTGGCAGCCGCCCGAGCACCTCCGACCGCTCCGCCAGTGGCAGCCGGCCGAGTACTTCCGACCGTTCTGCGAGCGGTAATCGACCGAGCACTTCCGACCGTCCAGGTAACACCACTCGACCGGGTGGTTCCAGCCGCCCACCATCCGCTTCGACTCGTCCCGGCGGCAGTACACGGCCGGGAGGTGTCAACCGCAGCGCGGGCCGGCGCACCACGCAGCGGCGAACGGCAACACGCGCTCGGACGCGGCACCGCACCCGCCACGTTCATCGCGCGAGTCATTACCGACATGCGCGATGGCGGCATCATCGCTACTGGCACCATCGCCGTTGGTACCGTGGTTGGTGGATAGCCGGTGTCCTGCTCACGACGGCAGTCTTTGTAGCCATCGCCAACTCATCGTCGACCACCACAGTTGTGGTTAGCTCCACAACGTATTACCACTATAATCCCTGGTATCGCAGAGCCATCTACGAAGGAGACGTGGTTTACGTGTTAATGGCTGCACCGGTCGGATGGGAAACGGCTAGCTTGCCTGACGGCGCAGAAACACTGCAAGTCGAAGAAACAACCTATTACTACCATGAGGCGGCGTTTTATCAAGACTCTCCGGGAGGTGGCTACATTGTGGTCCAGCCTCCGGCGGGAGCAGAAGTGAGTTCGATTCCGGAGGAGGCAAAAGCTCCAAACGAGGAGGAACCTGACCTTTACCAGTTCGACAAGACTTTCTTCACCAAGGATACCAATGACGCGGGGAAAACAATCTACCGTGTGGAGCCACGACCACCTGAAGAAGAACTGACGGAGATGCCGGCAGACGCGGTGACGTTCGTGGCCGACGGCGAGACCTATTACTACGTCAACTTCAACCTGTACGTAGAGTACGATGAAGGGGGTAAGACAGGGTTCATCAACGGGGAACCGGAGATCGGTGCTCAGGTCGAGAATCTGCCGGAAGGCGTCACCACGATTGAGGAAAACGACCAGACGTACTATCAGTTCGACATGGTGTTCTTCGAGGAGGTTGAGGACGAAGAAGGCATTCTGCTCTATGAAGTCGTAGGAAGCCCTGATGGTTCCGAATCCGTTGAGCTCGATTCGGGCACCTGATGGAAGGCGTGAGAAGACTGTGACAGGCGGGGCGACTATGTTCCGTCTGTCCTCCCATTCGAAAACCGTAAATCACAAATCGTCATTCCCTTGGTGCCCTTGGTGACTTTGTGTTTAACTTGTTGAGCGGGTCCACCGATCCCCCGGGAGGACTCCTGCTTACCTGAATGTCAATTGCAGCCGCATCTGAAAAATGTTCACCAATCCGCTGGATTCCACATCGGCATGGACAAAGTTCCAGCTGACTCGGGCGTAGCGGTTGAGGTACCAGTTCAAACCTGCCGTCAGATCCACGAGCTTTGCGCCTCAAATCGTACCGCTGTTCAAGTCAAAGATTGTAAGTTGAGCCACCTCTTTCCCGTTTTCTTCTTTCTGTGGGTATGGCAACCTTATAATCGTCTAAGGAGTCGCTGCACCTCCCTTGCAGCAAAAGATAACCGAAGAGAAAGAAGAGAGATGGCAACGCTCGAGAAAGCAATACAGATAGCCGTAAACGCCCACCAGGGGCAGAAAGACAAAGCAGGGGTCCCATACATTCTCCACCCTCTCCGTCTGATGCTGAACATGGCCTCCGATTCCGCGAGGATCGTTGCCGTACTGCACGATGTTCTGGAGGATACCTCAGTTACGGCGGATCAGTTGAGGGCTGCAGGCTTCAGCGATGAGGTCATCGCTGCAATTGAGTGCCTGACGCGGGGGGAGGGTGAATCTTATGAGGACTTCATTCAGCGTGCCAAGGACAGTCCCCTTGCTCGTCGCGTCAAGCTGGCCGACATTGAAGACAACATGAACATCCGCAGGATCCGTCATATTACCGACCAGGACCTGCATCGACTAGAGCGCTACCATAGAGCATGGCAGGCTCTTTCCGAGACCCATGGCAATTGAATCGGATCGAATCTCTGGATCGGTTGAACGAGTAACTTTCCACTCAGAAGAAACTGGCTTCTGCGTGCTTCGGGTCAAGGTACGTGGAAAACGCGATCTCGCTACTGTTGTCGGAACGCTGCCGAACGTGACTGCGGGTGAATGGTTGGAAGCACAGGGGCGCTGGATCATCGATCGTCAACACGGCCGTCAGTTAAAGGCCGACCTCCTGGAAGTCACACAGCCCAACACGCTTCAGGGAATCGAAAAGTATCTCGGATCTGGCCTGATCAAAGGAATAGGAACCCAGTTCGCCTCCCGGCTTGTTGACGCATTTGGACTCGATGTATTCGACGTGATTGAGACGCAGCCCGATCGACTTCTGAAGGTTGAAGGGATTGGACCCATCAGGCGGAAGAGAATTTCTGAGGCGTGGGAAGAACAGAAGTCGGTCCGCGAAATCATGGTGTTCCTGCACTCTCAGGGAGTCGGTACGAGTCGGGCTTTCCGGATTTACAAGACCTACGGTGACGAAGCGCTGGACAAGGTTCGCGATAACCCCTATTGCCTGGCCCGCGATGTTTGGGGAATCGGGTTCAAGACGGCCGACGAGATTGCCGCAAGACTGGGCGTTGCCAAAGACTCGGAAATCAGAGCCCGAGCCGGTGTGGAGCATGCGCTTCAGCAATTAACCGAAGATGGACATTGCGCGTATCCCCGCGATGAACTGATAAAGCGTGCTTCAGAGCTTCTGGAGATACCCGAGAACAGGATCGACGAAGCTATCTTGCAGGAGATCACCGTCGGAACGCTGACAGAACATGAGTTCGAGGGGCAACGGCTGATCTACCTCAGTTCCCTTGACACCGCCGAACAACTACTTGCCCGCGATCTCGTCCAGCTGGCTAACGCTCCTCATCCCTGCCCTTCAATCGACGTGTCCAAGGCGCTGGTCTGGGTGGAGGAAAGACTGAGTATTCGTCTGGCCGATACACAGCGGCAAGCCTTGCGTGCAGCTGCAAGGGCTAAGGCGATGGTGATAACCGGGGGCCCCGGAGTTGGAAAAACAACCCTGGTCAACAGCATTGTGCGGATTTTCGAAGCCAAAGGTTTGCGAATACGACTTGCCGCCCCGACCGGCCGGGCTGCAAAACGGTTGTCGGAAGCCACCGGGAACGAGGCCAAGACGATTCACCGCCTGCTCGAGTTTGAACCAAGAACGGGCAGATTCAAGCACAACCAGACGAACCCACTTAGAGGCGACCTCTTCATCGTGGATGAAACAAGCATGATCGACCTGGTCCTGGCCTACCAGCTGCTCCGAGCTATTCCTAAACACGCAGCCTTGATTCTGGTAGGGGATGTCGATCAACTCCCGTCGGTGGGTCCAGGAAACGTGCTCCGAGACATCATCAACTCGAAAGTGATTCCGGTTGAAAAGCTGGATCAGGTCTTCCGACAGGCGGCTGAAAGTACGATCGTTACCAATGCTCACCGGATTAACGCAGGAGAGCTGCCCATTTGGCCGCAGACCAGGGAAAGCATCGCCGCAAAGAGCGACTTCTACTTTATCCCCTGTTCCGACCCTGAGAAAGGCGTTGACGTGATTCAACGACTGGTAAAGGAACGGATTCCAGATCGATTCGGATTCGACCCACTGAACGACATCCAGGTTCTGACACCGATGCAGAGAGGAGATCTCGGTGCGAGGCACCTCAACCTGGCACTACAGTCCATTCTGAATCCAACAGAGTCCGGGGTCTCACGGTACGGATACAGGTTCAGCGTCGGCGATAAGGTCATGCAGATCGTCAACAATTATGACAAGGATGTTTTCAATGGTGACATCGGAATTCTCGTTCAAATTCGCCCTGATGACCGGGAACTAGTGGTCAGTTTCGACGAGCGAAGAGTCGTTTACGATTTCGAAGAGCTCGACGAGCTCGTCCTCTCCTATGCCACGACGATACACAAATCCCAGGGAAGCGAATATCCCTGCGTAGTGATCCCGATCCACACCCAGCATTACATTCTCTT
>JAUWTT010000047.1 GCA_030614585.1 Acidobacteriota bacterium | reverse complement strand
TCCATTCCTCCACTGACCAGGCAAATAGCAGTACTCATGGCAAATGACAAGTGTCAAATGGCAAATGTCAAATGTCAAATGCCGGATGCCGGATGCCGGATGCAGTAATCAGTAATCGGTTAACGGGCAGAACGCCTCCGCTCCGCTCTACTTTTGTCATTTGTCATTCCCTAGTGTGCTTGGTGACTTCGTGGTGAACCCCAGTTCCCAGCCCCCAGCTCCCAGCTCCCAGCCCCCAGCTCCAAGTCCATCCCACTGGAATATCGGCAGCGATTAGGGAAGAATGGTGTCTGACGTGAGTAAGAAGATCTACATCCTGGCTGCTGTCATTGCCTTGTTTGGCATCGCTGCTCTCGCTGTACTGAAACACTACTCAAACGACATCGTCCACGCTGTTGTGGTCAACGCAGTGATCCAGAAGGCCCCAGAGGACTATCCCGAGGCGGAAATTCGAACGGTCTTTAACCAAAGATTCGCCCGGGCTCAAGGACAGGGTGAAGTCCAAGAGTACATGGATCTACTCAAGGACTTGTCTCACCACCTGGAAAAGATCCAACGGCTGGACGAGGGTGAGGTTGACAAAGTGCTCGAGAGAGTCGCTCAGGACTGAATGGAACGCCTGATAAAGCGGCACGATAACGGGCGGAAGACTGACATCCCTGTGCTAACATAAGCGACGTGCTCTGTACGCGATGCCGGGTTCCCGTTAAAGCTGGAAAATGCCCTAGATGTGGGGCTGTTACAAGCTCGACCGACGATGGAGAGCACAAGAAAGCTCGCCACGATCTCCCCATCCAGTTCGACGTTTCGACATCCAGCCAGGCAGAAGCAGCAGAGAGCGACCCCAACTGGCGATCCGGACTTAAACAGGCAGTGAAGGGCCAGGCTCCTCAACAGCTCGACACTAAGGCGGAGACAGTTCTGGATTCCAGCATAAAAGCCCCGCCACCAAAGCAGGAATCTGAAAGCTCAATCTTTGACTATCGACTTCGCGATTCGAGCCCTGAACAAAAGGCACCCTCAACGTCTCCCGGTACGGGTCCGAACGAGCCTGTGAGCAGAAGACCCCATGCACTCGAGAAAACACTGTCGCGGCCGACTCCTGCCACCCAGACGCCACGAGAGACTGCCGGCACACGTCAAAAGAGATTGGATCTGACACCGCTGCCACCCCGTACGACATCGATCCCATCCTCCTCCAAGCCAACCCTGGCAGAAGAGTCAGGACGAGACGATGTGAAACAGTTACAGCTTTCCAGGGAGATCCTCTTTTCACGGTTTCTTGCAGGTATCATCGACCTGACTCTTCCGTTAGCTCTCGCCTTAGTCTTTACGCTGGCGGCGTCTTGGGTTCTTGCATTTGACCTGTTTGAGACTCACACTGTAACGCTCATACTGGCTTTTTCAACGACCTTCTTCTTCTTCAATTCCATGTTCTTTCTGTTGAGTGCAGGTCGCACGCCAGGGATGTATTTCACCGATCTCGAGTTAAGGAATGCAGACGGCACCCAGCAGGTCACTGCTTCTCTTGTCCTGCTGCGAGTTCTCTTCTTTCCCCCCACGGCCTTGAGTGTCTTTGGGCTGATATGGGCAGTCTTCGACCCTTCTCGTCGATGTCTGCATGATCATTTATCCGGCACTCAGGTCATGCCGGTGAGCGAGTAGGGAGTGGGGAGTAAGTGGTAAGTGGTAAGAAGTAAGTAGTAATCAGTGGTCGGCCTGCCCTCCATAGCTCGAAGAGCGAAGGGGGATGCTCGTGCTCGACAACCGATTCGGGCTATTCTTTCTCCGTTAGGATTTTGGTGACGACCTGGAAGGTCATCTTCCTTCCCGGGCGGTTTCGTCGGGAACAGTTTGCTGCCTCACGGTAAGACGGGCATCCTTGCTTGTCCTGACGGGAGTAGGCGCCGCACTGACGACCTGGAAGGTCACATCTTCCCTTCACGGCCTGGTTGGCCGCGGGAGGTGCCTAATTGCTGGCTACAACAGCTGAATCCTGCGGTGCACCCTGCAGAATGATTCTCACCACGCCCTCGGCAAGAGTCCCGGCGTACAGGTGTCCGGAAGAGGTCACAGAAAGAGAGGATATCTTCGACACCAGGACACCGACATCTAAGGTTTCCCAAGTTAAACCGTTATCCCTGCTGACAAAGATATAGCCCACGAGGGAGTCGGCTGCATAAAGCCGGCGGTCATCATGAGGGCTCGATTCGATTGCGGCAATCTCCAAAGGAAAAACTCCCTCACAGCCGATCCAGCTTTCACCTTGATCGTCCGAATAATACAAGCCTGCCTTGGTTCCGCATAGGAGTCTGCTTCCCGATTGTTTCAAGACGCTGACACCGACGAAGGGGAGTCCCTCCACTTTGATGTCCCACGCATTCCCTCCATCATCCGATCGAAAGACTCCCATGTCAGTCCCGACGAAAACCTGTCCGCTGGCCTCGTCCACGAGAACAGCCGAGAATTCACGGTCGTAAATGGGAATCTTTAGAGATTTCAGCTTGTCGTTCTTCAAGTCGAGCAAGAACAGACCCTGTCTGGCAGCCAAAAAGAGCTCATCGTTCCCAGCTATACCGATCTCCATGTCATGGATGATTAGCGACTCGGTCCCAGCGATCCGTTCCCAACCTCGCTCTTCAGGAGCGCCCCGAAACACCCCGGCACCCGTACCGAGGAATACTTCCCCAGAAGCTCTGGATGGGAGGATCTTTTTGATACCGGCAACTACGTCTTCCAGGCCGGCATTGAACGCCTCCCAACTCTTGCCACTGTCTCGCGACATAAAAAGACCACCGTACTCGCGGTCCAGCGTCACCGCAGCCATCAGCTCTTCAGAATCGTCCTTGCGAACTGCAATTGAAGACACCTGTCGCTGAGAGAAGCCCTGATTGGAAGGGAGAAACGATTTTCCACCGTCGTCGCTCATCAAGATGCCGGCATCATCTGTACCAACCAGAAGTCTCCGACCTTCCACCGGATCCACCACAATTGCATTGATGACAACGTCGGCAAGCAGGCATTTCCAAGAGTTCCCACCATCGGCTGACCTGTATAAGCCGGCCGTAGTACCGGCGTAGACAGTATCAGGGCTCGTAGGATCCAGTCTCACAGTTCGAGTTCGCTTGGCCTTCCCGGGAAGACCGTTCTTTAACTTGGCCCATTTCTCTCCTGCGCTCATTGAGCGGTACAGGCCTGAACATGCGCCCGCGTAGAGCCTTTCCGGATCACGAGGGTCAATCTGAATTGAGAACAGATCACTATCCCAGTACATGCCCTTGTGTATCGGCTCCCAGGATTTACCAAGATCCGGAGTCTTCCAGGCCAAACGCCACGTACCAACGTAAAGCAGCTCCTCCTGAGCAACATCAAAGACAAGGGAATGAACATTATGCAAGCTGCGATAACCCCTCGAGATCCTTCTCCAAGTCGCACCCCCGTTTTTGCTGAGGAGAACACCTTCCCTAATCCCTACGGCGATAAGATCGGAATTGAGCGGTGAGACCGCGACAGCACGGATACTCGATTGGTACTTACCCAATTCCATCCGTTCCCAGGTGTCCCCCCCGTCGCGGGTTCTGAAGAGAGCTCCCCGATCGCTCTTGAGTTCCCAACCTGCGGCATACAGCGTATCCGCATCATTGGGATCGAACACAAGTGTATCTACGGCCAGATCTCGGCGTCGCAGTCCCGGGACAACCTTTTCCCATTCCCGGCCCGCATTCCGAGAGACATAAACCTGACCATCCGCCGTCCCAAGGAAAATTCGTTCGGGATTTTCCGGATGAACCACCAGCGACCGGACATCTCCACCGTCCGGACCTAGATAGATTAAGTCAGGCATGGCCCGAACAACTCCAGCGAGAAGACAGAAGAAGCATACCTGGAAAAGAAGTGTTTTTCTCATGACAAAAAAAGCGGTGGCGGTTGCCCGCCACCGCTTCCATTCTAGCAAACGAGTCCGTCGGCCGGTGTTTCACCGACCAACTTCCGGCGCCGTTTACGGAACAAAGAGTTCGACCTCAACTCTTCTGTTCTGTTTCCGTCCTTCGTCCGTACCATTATCAGCAATTGGGGCGCTCTCACCAGCACTCTTGGTCTCGATCCGGTTCTCATCGATATTGTGCTGTTTGACAAGATACGCTTTCGTCGCCTCGGCACGTTTCATTCCGACCTTGATGTTGGCCTCCTCGCTACCCTTATCATCCGTGTGGCCGGTGATACGGGCTCTGAGCTGAGGGTTCTGCTGCAGCTTGAGAGCAATCTCATCAAGTTGAGCTTTGGCCTTGTTGTCGGGACGCAGTTTATCCATCGGAATGACGACCTTCTCGACCACGTTGAAGGACTTTGTATCGCTGGCCGAAGCACCACGGTCATCAGAGGCGGTTACTGTCACACTGTGGCTTCCGCCAGCCATTCCAGCCGTATTGATTGTGATCTGACTGCCTGTTTCCGAACGGCTCTGGCCATCCACCTTCCACGTATAGTTGATAGGATCATTCTCAGGATCAGTCGCCCTTGCGGTCGCAGCAACCTTCTCACCAGCGAACACTTCATTTTTGCTCAGACTCAGGCCAAGCGTAATGGCCAGGTTCGGGCGCAAACTGATAGTGACAGAATGCTCACAGCTGGCACTCATGTTGTCAACATCCGTGACTGTGACACGCACTTTGTGCTGTCCGACTGAGCGACCCGCGGTGCCGAATTCAAAATCGGACCTGTTGTTAGTCACGGCCTGTCCATCTACCGTCCAAGAATAGGTAAGGGGGTCGTTGTTCGGGTCGGAGGCTGTGGCACTGAGCGTTATGGACTGACCCTCAGTCACAGTTGCGCTACCGGATCCACAAGAAATCGTCGGCGGCATCTTGCGCTTTTCAACCGTGATGTCTTCCGAACAAGAGGCGATCTTTTCACCGTCGCTCACCTCGACCATTACACTGTAACGGCCCGGATCCAACCCCGATGTGTCCAAGGTCGCCGAATCATCCTGCTGGGACAAAACACCGCCACTTGCCTTCCACGTCACATTGAGGACGTCGTCATCAGGATCAAAGACTTCCGCATTAACGGTCGTGCTGTCCCCCTCGATGACAGTTGTTGAAGTAGCGCTACACTCCACTGTCGGAGGTTCGTTGATCTTACGGTTCAAAGAGGCCTGCACGTAGAATCCGACGCAACCCGATTCTTGGATGGATGAGGGTTGAGTAAACTTGTAGTTCAGTGCGGCAGAAGCCACAAGCCACCGCGAGGGGTAGAGTCTGACACCAGCATAGGCCTCGATCGGAGATCTTGCGTTAACGAACCAGAGGTCACCTTTGTCACCATAGAACTGGCTTCCAACGACTTCACCAATCAGCGATACTTTCTTGGTACCCAACGGTACCTCGAAGCCTGTTCCCCAATTGAATCGATTCTGTCTTTTTATACCCGCTAAATCGCCGGCGAACATAAAACCGGCGTTTCCCGTCCAGGTAGCGCCGCCACCCAGATTCTTAGAGGCAATGAAATCGAAGCCGCCATCGCTCTTCCCGGAGGTCAAGCCACGCAGCAAATGCTGCCGATTATCCGTCATGTGGAGTCGGAAAACCGGCTGAAAAGCGAGGCCAAATGCAGATCCGGACCTTTCCGACAGAATGTTTATTTTGAGGCCCAAGTTGAGATCCCCCGTACCATCACCGAACTCGACATCCATGTAAGGCGTGTCGTTGTAATAGGCGATCGTTCCATCCTTGAGACGGGCCGGCTGCAACGGGTCACCGGGAAGGACCTTGTAGACCATAACATCGTCGGCCCTGACTCTCTTATATGCCTCATACGATGCAAAGAACTCTATTCGCTTGAAGAGTCCGACCGACAAGGTCAGAGGGAAATTCGTGAATTGCAAGTCGCCAGGATCCCGGTTAAATCTATGCGCTGCAAAACTAATGCTGAATTCCCCTTGCCGCAGCGTATCGGCGACGTACAGGTTGAACAAACCGGTACTTCCTTTATGGGTAGGGGTGAGCCGCTTAATTTTCTCCCTGTCTTGAGCTAGGCCCGTGGTCACAAGGACCAGGATGATCGCCAAGACTGCTAACGCATGTTTATACCGAAGCATACAAAACCTCCTCGATTGCTGTTGAGCATGGCTACATTCCGCAGTAGATTCTCCCTAAAACAATGCTCAATGCTAAACTTCGCACTCGCAAGTGCCCATATTCAGATCTTTATTTACAGGAAATCTCCGGCCGGAATCAACAAGGCTCGAAACATTTTACTCAGCATGTATCGAACATCCCGCAACATTTGTGAAGCTCTTACCGAAGACCCCAGCCAACTCTATGCTTGTCAATCGCATCCGTCGTTTTGCGGAACACAGTTGTGGCACGCGCCCGAAGTATATCATTCGCCCCCTCATAGCGACTGAAATGTCTTCTCAATCTAAATTCTGGCACAATGTTTGAGACTGGATAAACGCAATGAGCAAAAGGAGTTAAATGACCGATCTTCCAGCCGAGCAGTCAGAGGAATTCAAGGAAAGCTCACCTGAGCCGCCCGCAGGCGTCGCCGGCGGATTCCTGGCAATTCTGGAAGTTGCCTTGGTCGCCACGGCAGGCTTCATTGTTGTGCCCTTGGTACTGGCCCTCTTCGGGCTTTCCCCTCATGGGATTCTGAACAACATCACGAACATGACCATTCTGCTGCTGGCCGAGGCAACCGTGACGCTGTTGCTGATTCGGCTCCTGATGGCGCTTCGTGGAGAGGTTCCCAGCAAGATAGGATGGTCTTGCCCCGACCTATTGAAGGAGGTCGGAATTGGATTACTCGCGATCCCGGTACTCTTTGCAGCAACTTTTTTGGTCAAAGTGAGCTTCCAGGTCTTTTTCCCTTACTGGGCCACTGTTCACAACCCTCTCCTCGAACTGATCAAGACTGATCGGGATTTGGCACTTTTAATCTTGGCCAGTATCTATGCCGGTGGACTCAAGGAGGAGGTACAAAGAGCCTTCGTACTCACACGGTTCAGAGACTCATTGGGGGGGATATACGTAGGGCTTATCCTCTGGAGCCTCTTCTTCGGATACGGTCACACACTCCAGGGAATCGACAACGCTGTAGGGGCAGGAATCCTCGGACTTCTATTCGGTCTGCTTTTCATCTGGAGAAAGACGCTGACAGCCCCGATTGTAGCTCACGCCATGTACGACATCCTGACTCTAACTCTCTACAGATTCTCAATCATGTCCAGCTGACCCATCTGATCAATAGCCTTCTGTGCTGCCTCGCTTTCAGCTTCCTTCTTGGACCGTCCTTTCCCTTCAGCCAGGACGTTCCCCTGTACTGAAACTCCAACAAAGAATGTCTTCTCGTGGTCAGGCCCACTCTCCCTGATCACATCGTATTGGGGAGAGGGGAAGCCACGTCGGTGAAGCTCCTCTTGTAGACTTGACTTGGAGTCCCGTAATTCCAATTCGCCTCGGGCCAATAACTCTACCTGCGGCCGGAACTGCTCCTCAATGAACGCACGCACGGCTTCAAGACCGGAATCAATATATATTGAGGCCACCAGGCTCTCAAAAAGGTCAGCCATGATCGCCCGCTTCTCACGCCCACCGGTCTTCTCCTCACCCCTACTCAGTTTGAGATACTTACCGAGTTCCAAACGTAGCGATTGGGAAGCCAGCTGGGACGTAGAAACCAGCTGAGCTCTGATCTTGGTAAGCTCGCCCTCTGTCAGATTGGGATCCGATGTGTACAGAAAGTCACTGATGACGAACCCGAGGATCGAATCACCCAGAAACTCGAGAGACTCATAATGGGGAACCACGGTTTGCTTTCCATTACCCGCCTCATGACTATAAGATTTATGGGTTAGCGCTTGGTCCAAGAGTCCGGGATCATTGAATCGGTGTCCGAGCCGTGATTCCAACTCACTGAGATGTCGGCGTCGTGGCGGATCCAGAGACACACTGCCACTCGGCGGCTTTCGACGCTCCAATCGTTTTAAGACCAGGTTACGAAGTGCTTTCCACAATGGACTAACTCTTGTACGGAAAATGATGCCTGGGTTCGCTACACTTCTCCCAATGGACCACCTGTCGGAGGATCCGAAATTTCCGGCAGATCGCCGGAGGGCTCGCCCTGAGGCATCTGTTGCTGCATTTCCTGCTGCTGAAGCTCTTGGATCAACTGGGCTCTTTCCCGTTGATTCGCCACCATTGACTCCTCCAGGTCGACCAGCGCCTGATCGATGATCTCCTGAACACTTTTCTCTGCCCACTCCGAGTCGGGCATCGACACCTTAACAATCGAAAGGACATCTTCCAACTGCCCCTGTGCAGGTTGTGCCGCCACACCACCGATCACAACCGCTTTTCCATAGGCCATCAGCGCACCGCCGGCGTTATTGGAGTTGCGCTCGGCAAACCCGAGTCGGAAGCAAGCGTAGTCATGCCTGGGATCATACCGGAGGGTATTCTGAAGATGCTCGATGGATGTCTCTAAATTGGGGTCCTCCGCGCGATTCTCAGTACGGGACATTCGGCTTAAATATGCCCGACCCAACGCATAGTTGGCCTCAGCCTTGAGCTGGTAAATCTGGTCAACCCACTGGGCCGCCGATACACCGGCCGGCTTCTCAAGTCGATCAAGCATATCGAGAGCCCTGGTCGCTCTATCGATAGCCTGTCCCGCCTGTCCATTCTCTGCATAAAAGAAGCTCAATTGGGCCAGAAGTTCCGGTGCATCTGGAATCTCCTCAAGTGTTTCCTCTGCATGGACGACAAAGTTCTCCATGTCACCGGTCTGGTAGCAATTCTGGGCGATGACGTAATGAGCATTGGCGGTCAATCCGCTATCCGGGTAATTCTGTAGAAAACTCTCAGCCAGCCCAGCCTTTCCGGCTAACCTGGTTGACCGCTCAACCAACTGCCACGCTTCCCACTCCTCGGGTGTCCTGGCCTGGCCCGCCACCCTGGGAGGCATCACCGGCTCACTCGGCAAAACACCTTCGGGCGCTTGCTCCTCCTGTGGTGGAAGCGTTTCCTGCTGAAGGCCACCAATTAACGTAGTAGTCATCAATCCCACAGCCAGCACCACAGCATTGACGAAGCCTATAGTTCTCAACATGACAAGTTCTCCAAAAAAGCGCTCAACAGCCCCCCGGGCATGTTGCCCAAGTATCAACGCGCCAAGTTCGAAGTTCGAACTAGTCTCCAACCTAGTATTCAATCATCATTCCGGAAGCTGAGCCAACGATTCCTCGGCAGTCTCCCTTGCGCCTCTCAGGTCACCTTCAAGCTGCAGCACTTGTTCAAACTTGGCTCTTGCCGCGACGTAATCTCCTTGATGAGCAAAAATCCTGCCAATCCGCACCATGGACACCGCGCGGATCCAGGGTTCTACCACTTCCGCCTGTTCCACCTTGGCATATTGATCGAGTGAGTCATTGTAACGCCCCTGCTGCCCAGCGATCTGAGCCAGGTAGAAATGAGCGTTTGCGTTTCCGGGGTCGGTGTCCAGCAAAGTCACTAACCTGGCCTCCGCCTCAGCATAACGCTTCAGAGCGATCAACTCCCCAGCCTCGTTCAGGTAACTTCTGATCTGGTCTTCACGGTCATGTGCGGCCTGGGCCCTTGCTCGATCCTCAGCAATCTGAGCTTCGTGCTTTTCCTGCTCCTCTAAGTACTTCTTCTCGTTCTCGGCAATCACCTCAGCATCTTTTTCGACCTCAGATACCGAGATATTTCTGAAAATCGTCTCAAGGTAGGTCGGAAGAGAGAGCTCAGGTGACTGCTCGTAGGCCTCGAGAGAGCGCCGGAAATAGGGCACGAAGATCAGTCCCCGGCGGAACAAGTCCACCTGACTTCTTTCGAGGTCTTCAACTGGATGGAAGCGACCCAGAAGCGCTTCAATCAACGACTCCGCCACGATCAGAAGGTACCGGTCTCTAAAGTCTGCACCCAACTCCGGTTGATCATGGGCCATCGAAAGAAGCTGTTTGCTCTTCAATATAGTCCCGCCGTATTTCTCAACCAGTGGATCTACCAGAAAGTGGAGATACTCATGCTGAAGTTGCACGTAATTGGAGGCAGGGTCATCGGCGGGGCCTACGACGATGTAGTAGGCACGCTCCAGATTCCGAGCATTAACAACGTCCTGGTAGCCGAGCAAGTCCGGCATCAGTACGATCTGTCGATCGAGCACAATCCGAGCCGGAATTCGAAAATAGCCAAGAGTCTGCCGAATCACGTCCTTGACGACAGGGCGGTACATTTCCAGCTCAGCGTCATAATCGGCCCTGTAACGCCTCCACATCTCTTCCAAGCCGGCCTCTTCGTAGAAGAAGGACAACAACTCCTCGAATCCTATAATTCGCTGGACGTCGCTTGGAATGAGGGGACTGTCCGCACGAAACCCGAATTCCGGTGGCCCGCTCAGCATTAGCGCCAGGGAAGTATAGGCCGAATGAGCTGCAGGTTTACGTCGGAAAGAATGGGTCGTATAGAACACTCTTAACCTGGAAAGGAGTTCTCGAGGCACCTTCTTCAACTCGTCTCGAACAGCAAGACGGACAGCCGACATCTCCTTACCAGGGATCTCATAACTGAACCCGGCAGCGTTCACTGCAGCCATCACGGTGAACAGCCGGACGTCGCTCCGAAGGTCAATATTGACAACGTCTTCAAGTCGATCACGCCTCTGAGTTTGATTCGCCGCGGTCTGGCTTTGCTGAGCAGACATCGGTAGCGTGCCTGCCCCAAAAAAGGCCATCCAAACCAGGCTCACGCGAATGATTGATGAGGGAGAGGCAGCTTTAGCAAGGCGGTTCTGACAGTCCATTAGGTAAGGAGGCATCTTATCGCAAAACGGGAACTGGAGGCTCGGAACAAGCAGACGCGGGGGCATAAAACGACGAAGGATGAGCGACGAACGATGAGCGTCCTAACCGAGACAATTCGTAAGCTCACCACCAAGACACCAGGAACACCAAGCAGCACCAAAACCGTGTTTCCTTAGCGCTCTTGCTGAGTTCATCACTACCTGCGAGCTGAAACATCCGAAGGCGACGTCTTGCCTGACGAGGGATCGGGAGAAGTTGCCGGCCTGTTCCCGGTCGGGTTCAGCGTTTGGTTATGCCCCTATTGAGATGCGTCTCGACGCAACTCCTGGGCGACCGTCAGATAATAGTTGCGGCCCGTCGCTGTGAGGAGTTGGTCAGCTAGTATTTCAAGCGCAACAGCTTTGAGCAGCTTCGGGTCTCTGGCTTTCGGGTCCAAAGCGATCAGGTGATCGCAGAGCTGTGCGCACCACTGGGCGTCGCCTTCGTCCAGAGCTTGACGGGCGCGAGTTGCGAGTTGCTTAACACCTCCGGCAAGGGAGGCTATGCGTTTTGCTTCTTCGGCCGGGGGCAATGAAAAGAGATGCGTCGGATTCCCGTCGAACCAGCCCATCGTGCCGGAGAAAATAGCGCGTACTCCCCATTCGACATTGCCGTAGAATTCCCGGAGGTAGTCCTTGGACGCCAGCTCAGGTGGCAGTTTCACCTGATGCACAAGTTCGTTGGGAGCAAGGCCTTTGTTCACACCCGCGATGGTTGCGTTGAACACGTACTCGATCGCGTCGCGATAATTTGTCAGGACCTCGGTCGTTTCCTCTTCGCCGATCAGTGGGAGCGTGTGCCCCGGTACGGCGTGGATGGGTTTCTCAGCAAGCATCATGTCGAGACTGTGGATCCATTTTCGGACGTCCCGATATCCCGTTCCGCGGATCGGGTAGAGGTTTGGCCAAGAGCGGTAGAAGTTGTCGCCTGTGAATACCACGCGTTCCGCAGGAAACCAGACGTAGAGTTGATCCGACGTCTCTCCGGGCGCGGCAACTAATTCCAGCTTCAGGCCCGCCACCTCAATCTTCTTTCGCCCTTCACTGAACCTCTCAGTTGGCGTCACAGATCCGCCGGCAAAGACATTTTGATCCTTGGGCGGGTAGACTGCCGGAGCGATGCCATTGTTGATACGTTTCTCCGGCGGGAGCAGGAATCCTCCTTGCCTCGCGCCGCGCAATCGATTAATGGTAATGCCCGCAGCCCTGAAGGCCACGCCTTCGGTGTTGAAGGGCTCGCGCCCGTATATTCGGGGTTTGGACTGCTTTCCGCCAGCCTCAACGAACACCGAAGTCCCGCCGGTGTGGTCTCCATGACCGTGGGTCAGGATGATGCCCGCCACAGGCAGGTCAGCGATTTTCCGAAACTCATCCAATACTGCCTCCGCGTGCTTGGGGAACATTCCGGTGTCCACGATCGCCACACCGTCTTGACCAACGATCATCGAAATGTTGGCCGGACTGTAACCCGTGGCGCAATACACAGACTCCGAGACACGTGTGATCTGAGGTCTTAGTTGTTCGGAGCGTGCCTTTAGGAGCTTTGTGGCATCGCTTTCTTCGCCGAATACGGACGTGAAACCAAGCAGCAAGAAAACGCCTGTTACGACTGTCGAGTATCGCATTGTTGTAACGTCCTCCGAGTTTAGGGCCTAACGTCCAGCATCAGCGGCGGCCGTGGAGCGGCCGTCCGACTCCATGCTGTTGTTATGCAGCCGCGTTTCTCTTTATCCCCGAGGCCATGGAAGATACCTTGGCACTTCCTCACAATAATGCTCGTATTCTGACCCGAATATCCGTTCTAAGTGTTCTTCCTCTGTCCGTACCATCATATGGGCCATTGCGCCGTATATCAGAATCCATCCCAAGCCATATATAGATGGCCATAAGAGCGCAAATCCGATGACCACCAGGCTGTAAGCGACAACCTGAGGATTCCTGCTGTATCGATAGAAGCCTGAACGATACAGACTTCCAGTCTGCTGACCCAAGGCTTTACGTAATCCCAGGCTGATCATTGACCAGAGTGTGACCACTATGCCAATAGCAAGGATGCCGAGCCCAACTGCACTATGGAATTCGTTGTCCGGAAGAGATGGAAGAGCCGGCCATCTAGCGGGAAGGAAGGTATAAGAGAGATTCGCATGAAGAGCAAAGACAAGACACTCGAGTGATGTTGAGAATGCAGAAAGCCTATCTCTTCTTTCATATTCCCTTCGAACTGCAACTCGGAAGACCAGATAGGCGAAGAGAACCATGAGGGATGACAGGATCAAGTATGAAGCGATTTTCATGAGGAAGTCCCCTCCTTCGTTCTGTAACAATCGAGGATCTTGTGCTGCTGCCTAACGACCCGAATTCAGCGGACGGGTCCGGCGCTCGCGCGGATTCGGG
>JAUWTT010000157.1 GCA_030614585.1 Acidobacteriota bacterium | reverse complement strand
TCAATTTTCAAAATCCCGTTTCTTCGAATCCAGCGTTTCTTTTCGATGCCCAGGACTCGCCCGTGTTGTACAAGCTGGCATCTTCAGCGGATGTGATTGTCTGGTATGTGATTTTCCTGCTGGGCCTGGGGTTGTCCAAAGTCTCAGAGGGCATCAAAGTTGGGAAAGGCTTCGCCCTTTTAGCAGGGATGTACCTGATCTACGTTTCGCTCGGCGTAGCCTGGACAATGATCTTTTAGAGGCTGGGGTCTTGGGTCCTGGGTCTTGGGGAAACTTCGTCGCTAGCTTAATCGTGAACTTTGTCGAAGTCCTGGAAGAATGAATCGACTCAGTTTATGACCAAGGGGTTTCGGGTTGGGGGACACCGGCAACGAGCGCTAACCCCAAAACATCACTCACAAGGTGTCAATTTTTTAATCAGCACTTGACACGGGTGAGTCAATAGTGGTCAGTAGCAAGCAGCGAATGGAGAGCCAGAGTGGGCCGACCGTGTTCGCCGTTCGTCGTTTCCCTTAGTGTCCTTGGTGTCTTCGTGGTAAGTCCCGCAAGAACCGGGGCTAAGAAGCCTCTTCCTTTCACTTCTTTTTCTTCTTCGAAGCCTCTTCCTTCTTCGCTCCAGATTCTTCAGCATCTACGAACTGGAGAAGTGCCACTTCAGCACCGTCCCCAGGGCGATTCCCGAGCCGAAGGATTCGTGTATACCCGCCGTTTCTATCTGCAAATCGAGGACCGAGAGCATCGAAGAGCTTAAAGACAACTGATTTCTTACGGAGGAACGACAAAGCCTGCCGTCGGGCGTGAAGGCTTTCTCTTTTCCCCAAGGTGATCATCTTCTCCGCAACTGAACGAACCTCTTTGGCCTTCGGCACTGTTGTGACGATCTTCTCACTTTCAAGAAAACTGGTCACCATCGTACGTAGGAGAGCCTTTCGATGGCTCGTATTTCTTCCGAGTTTTCGTCCTGCTACACGATGTCGCATTGTAATCCTCCGGTAGGTACCAGAAAGAAGTAACTTACTTTTATTCCGACTTGCTTACGGTATCCCCGTTTTTCGATTCCCGGACCCAGGCCCTAGGCCTCGCCCCCTTCTCGAATCACACGTCCCCGTTCGTCCAGTTTCATTCCGAAAGAGAGCCCAAGATTCTCCAGGATCTCATTAATCTCATTAAGAGATTTGCGTCCAAAGTTCTTGGTCTTCAGCATCTCTGCTTCACTCTTAGTCACCAACTGACCAATCGTCTGGATATTGGCGTTCTTCAAGCAATTGTATGATCGAACTGAAAGCTCCAATTCCTCAATCGACTTGTTCAGATTCTCATTAATGGAACCCAGTTCTTCATCCCGCTCCGCATCGGCAGGCTCGGGTTCTTCCTCAAAGTTGATGAAGATGAAGAGGTGATCCTTTAGGATTTTGGCCGCCTGCCCTACTGCGTCCTGGGGAGCCAGGCTCCCGTCCGTCCAGACCTCCAGATGCAACTGATCGTAATCGGTGGAGCGCCCAAGCCGAGCTGATTCGACCCAAAAATTCACGCGGGTAACAGGTGAATGAACTGAATCGAGCGGAATGTACTGAACGTCTTGCTCGTCATCTTTCAGTTCCGAGAAATTCTCATCGGCGGGTACATACCCCCGCCCGTTCTGCACCCGGATCTCCATCTTGAAATCAGCCGATGAGTTCAAGGTAGCTATGTGAACGTCAGGGTCGAGAATCTCAATATCCGGATCTGGTTTAAGATCCCCGGATTTCAAATCACCTGCTTTACCTGACCCATCGACATAGATGGTTTTCGCGTGGTCGACATGCAGTTTGATCGGGATCTGCTTCAAGTTCATGATGATGTCGGTTACGTCCTCGCGGACTCCGGTTACCGACGAGAACTCATGCAAAACTCCATCGATCTTCACACCTGTTATGGCGGCACCCTCGATGGCAGAAAGCAGAATTCTTCTCAGTGCATTCCCGAACGTAGTTCCGAAACCTCGCTCAAACGGCTGGGCATGGAAGTGCCCAAACGAATCCGTGAGTGTTTCCATATCGCACGCAAGTCTCTTCGGTTTCTGGAAACCTTTCATTGCTCCGATCTCCGTTTCTCCTTAACCCCGTTTTATCTTGTTTTGGAAAGTGGCCCGCTTCAACTCGAGCCATCCAGACTATCCGAACTATTTTGAATAAAGCTCAACAATCAACGATTCCTCTACAGGAATCTTGATATCTTCACGCTTCGGAAGCTCCAGTACTTGACCAGTAAAGTTATCCTTATCAAGGCTCAGCCATTCCGGGATTCCGCGACCGCCAACATCTTCAAGAGAGCCAAGGATCAACGCATTCTTTCTACTCTTTTGGCGGACAGATATTTCATCACCCTTGTCGACAAGAAACGAAGGGATAGTGACACGGCGCCCGTTCACGTCCACATGTCCATGCCGAACCAGCTGCCTCGCCTGAGCCCGGGAAGATCCAATTCCGAGACGAAAAACAACGTTGTCGAGTCTTCGTTCCAAAAGTTGGAGCAGTAACTCGCCCGTAACGCCCTTCTTTCGAGCAGCCTTCTTAAAGTAGCCGTGGAATTGACGCTCCAAGATTCCGTAGCTCCGCTTCACCTTCTGCTTCTCTCGCAACTGTTGTCCATATCCAAGGACTTTTCTCCGCCTGAAGAAAGACCGTCCATGTTCTCCTGGCGCAAAATTCCTCTTCTCGACAGCACACTTATCAGTGAAGCACCGCTGTCCTTTCAGGAATAACTTGCCCCCTTCACGTCTGCATAACCTGCAAACCGGGCCTGTATACTTAGCCAATCCATTCCCTCCTGACGACATCTCGGTCAGGGACTACATCCCCGCTTGCGTCGTCTTCTACGAGTGACCTAATTCTAAATCTCCTTGAAAGCTCCTCCGGGGGCTTCCCAAATCCAACAAAAATCAAACGCGCCGTTTCTTGGGCGGGCGACACCCGTTATGGGGAATCGGCGTGACGTCCTTAATCGTCTTCACGTCCAACCCCGCAGCTTGCAAAGATCTTATGGCGGCCTCACGACCAGCCCCAGGGCCCTTAACCCGCACATCACAATACTTCATTCCATAGAGATCACGGGCGTAGGACGCCGCCGAGTGAGCAGCTTGAGAAGCGGCAAAAGGAGTGCTCTTCCGGCTGCCTCTGAACCCCTGACCACCGGCACTTGCCTGGGTCAATACGTTCCCCTCCAAGTCACTGATGGTGATCAGCGTATTGTTGAAGCTCGCCTGGATATGGGCAATCCCATGGATAACTCCCCGTCGTTCTCTTCTTCTTCCCGCCTTCTTCTTTGTCTTCGTACCTTTTGCCATTAGAACCTCTCTATAGAACGCTCAGTGCTTCAGCGTTTCTTACGCCCGATTCTTCCCTTCTTGGGTCCTTTTCGGGTCCGGGCATTGGTATGAGTCCGTTGTCCACGTACGGGCAACCCGCGTCTGTGCCTCAGCCCCCGGTAACAGCCGATATCCATCAATCTCTTGATACTTAACTGGATTTCTTTACGAAGATCTCCTTCGACTCGACCTTCGTCTTGAATGATCTTGCGAAGACGACCAGCCTCTTCTTCTGAAAGCGTGTTCACTTTGGCATTGATATCGACACCAGCTTTCTCGCAAATCTGGGAAGCTCGTGCTTTTCCGATACCGTAGATGTAGGTCAGAGAAATTTGAACCCGCTTATGATCAGGGATATTGATTCCCGCTACTCGCATCTTCTCCTCCATGGGATAGTTAATCTATCCCATCCAATTCTCAGCCTTGCCTCTGCTTGTGTTTCGGGTTTGTACACAGGACTCGGACGACACCTTTACGCTTAATAATCTTGCACCTCAAGCACATCTTTTTCACCGATGTTCGAACCTTCATTTTACTTCTCCACGCGTTCGTTTAAGGTATCGCCAGAGCCGACACTACTTGAACCGATAGACGATCCTTCCACGCGTCAGATCATAGGGTGATAATTCCAATTTGACTCTGTCTCCAGGAAGGATACGGATGAAATACTTCCTCATCTTCCCGGACACATGTGCAAGCACCTCATGCTTGTTTTCCAACTCCACCCGAAACATTGCGTTCGGCAGGGTCTCGACGACAGTCCCCATGACCTCAATTGCTTCTTCCTTTTTCGACACGCATCCGCCTCTTCTAGCTGGGATCGCTCAGGATCCATGGTCCGTTCTCGGTAACCGCGACCGAATGTTCAAAATGAGCGCTGTAACCGCCATCTGCTGTAACTGCGGTCCACTTGTCGGCCAACACGCGAACACCAGGTCCCTTGCTGTTGACCATTGGCTCAATTGCCAGCACCATACCTTCGACCAACCTTCTACCTTTGCCGGCTACCCCGAAATTCGGAACCTGCGGCTCTTCATGCAGGGACTGACCGATTCCATGTCCCACAAATTCTCTCACCACTGAAAATCCACCAGCCTCTACGTGCTGCTGAATCACAGCTGATATATCCTGGACACGGTTTCCTGTACAAACCTTCTCAATTCCAAGAAAAAGTGATTCGCGCGTCACGTCCAGCAGCTTTTGCAATTCACTCGTAATCGTTCCAACCGGGAACGTCTTAGCCGCGTCTCCAAAATAACTTTCGTAGCAGACGCCTACATCAACCGCCAGAATATCACCCTCTTCCAACACTTTGTCCTGGCTGGGAATCCCGTGAACTACCTCATCATTTATTGAGGTACAGATACTGGCCGGAAACCCTTGATAGCCCTTAAAAGCCGGCCGGCCACCCGCTTTGGCGATCATTCTTTCAGCTACAATATCGAACTCTTTTGTCGTGACACCCGGCTTAACCAGACTCCCGAGATGTTCCAGAACGGAGGCGACAATCAGATTCGCCTTCCGCATCTTCTCCAGCTCGGCTTTCCCCTTCCGGATGATCATGACGCAAACGTTCTCACAACTTGACAGAGTTCCTCAAACACAGCCTGGGGCTCCCAGTTCCCATCCACCTCAAAGTAATGGGTCTTTGACCGAAAGAAGTCGATAACCGGGCGGGTCTGTTCGCGATAGACCCTCATTCTTTCCGCTATCACTTCTTCGCGATCGTCCGGGCGCCGCAGCAACTCTGTCCCACAATCGTCACAGATACCCGGTCTGACGGGTGGGGAAAAGTATGTATTATATATTTTTCCGCACTCTGAGCAAAATCGACGTCCCGAGAGGCGGCGAATCACCTGACCTTCCTCGACACTGATGTTCACCGCGTAAACCGACTCACCATCTGTGATCGAGTCCAGAAACTCCGCCTGAACGGTATTCCTCGGGTAACCATCCAGCAGGATCGTCTCGCCTGTCTTCTCCCTGATAAGACTCCCGACGATCTGTCCAACTAACTCGTCAGACACCAGCTCTCCAGCTGCCATGATCACCTTCACCCGGTTGCCCAGCTCAGAACCCTTTTTCACCTCTTCGCGAAGCATGTCACCAACCGATACATGCCTCATTCCGAAAACTTCGACCAGCTTCTTAGCCTGAGTCCCCTTTCCTCCTCCAGGAGGTCCCAGCAAAACGATGAGGTACCTATTGCTGGAAGAAGAATGTTGCTGGGCCATGTTTGGAGCTCCCCCAACTGCGTATATCAACCCCTCCGCCCGCGCACACGCCCCTTCTTGAGGAATCCCTCGTAATGGCGCATGAGGAGCTGCGATTCAATCTGCTGGACGGTGTCCATTGCAACAGCAACGACGATCAGAAGCGAGGTTCCTCCAAAGTAGAAATTGATTCCAATACCAGTGGTAATGAAGTCGAGATCATAGGTCGTAAAGAAGTTATCCAGAGGTGGACCAATAAACGGGATCGGCTGAACCTTGAAGCCGGTGATCAGGAACTCAGGAATGAGGCAAACAACCACCAGGTAGATCGCACCCACGGTCGTGAGCCGGCTCAGAACCGTGTCGATGTACTCCGAGGTTTTCCGCCCAGGCCGGATGCCCGGGATGTAGCCACCATACTTTCGTATGTTGTCGGCAACTTCGTCGGGATTAAAAATAATGCTCACGTAAAAGAACGTGAAAAAGAGGATCCCACCAATGTACAGCAAGTTGTACAGTGGATACCCCTGCCCCAACTGCTGTGTCAGCGACTGCACCCAGTCACCCTGAAAAACCATGCCGAGTGTCGAAGGGAATGCCACAATTGAGGCCGCGAAGATAACCGGAATCACTCCTCCGGAATTTACGCGCAACGGCAGGTGAGTTGCCTGCCCTCCGTACATACGCCTTCCCATTACGCGTTTCGCGTATTGCACGGGAATCCTTCGTTGAGCTCGCTCGACAGAGACAATTCCTGCCGTCACGACAAGCATCATCGCCAACAGAAATAGGATCGTAAATACGGTTCGTTCACCCATCTGCCACTCGACAAAGAGTGAAGCGGCCGCGGTCGGTAATCCCACCACGATGCCCGCGAATATGATGAGCGAAATCCCGTTACCTATCCCCCGTTCAGTGATCTGCTCTCCCAGCCACATCACAAGCACCGTACCCGTGGTCAGTGTGATCATCGTCATCAGTCGGAAACCCCAACCGGGATTCGGGACGATAGCAGGAGTCGAGGTGGTCTGCTCCAAAGCTACAGCAGTGAAGAAACCCTGAAAACTGCTCAGAGCCACTGTGAGATAACGAGTGAATTGATTGATCTTCTTGCGACCCAGTTCGCCCTCTTTGGACAACCGCTCCAAATAGGGCCAGACCACGGTCAGCAACTGCAGGATGATCGAAGCCGTAATATACGGCATGATCCCCAGGGCGAAAACCGACAAGCGACTCAGGTTTCCACCCACGAACATGTCAAACATGCCGAAGATAGTGCCCCCTTGCTGATCAAAAAACGACTGGAGAGCCTGAGTGTCTATCCCCGGGGTCGGAATGAAGCTGCCTATCCGATAACAGGCAAGCAAACCCAGCATAAACAGAATTCTGTTCCTCAGCTCAGGGATCTTGAGGATGTTGCGAAAACCTGCTTGAAGGGATGTTAGATCCGCCATTAACCCAGAACCTCGACCGTGCCGCCTGCCGCTTCGATCTTCTCCTTGGCAGAGCTGCTGAAATGATGTGCACGAACCGTTAGCTTCTTCTCGAGCGTGCCCTCGCCCAGAATACGCAGGCCATCCCGAACAGTCTTCACGAAACCCTGCTCGATGAGAAGGGTCGGCGACACCTCGCTCCCCTCGTCATAGCGATTAAGGTCTCTCACGTTCAGTACCACGAATTCCTTTCGGAACTTGTTGGTGAACCCTCGTTTCGGAATCCTCCGATACAAAGGCATCTGCCCGCCCTCGAAACCGGCCCGTCGAGAGTAACACGAACGCGACTTCTGTCCCTTCTGGCCACGTCCGGCTCGAACTCCATTTCCCGAACCAGGTCCACGGCCAACTCGTCTCTTTTCTCTATTCGCCGCTTTCGGGCGACTCAGATTATGTAACTCAAAACTCACGATTCATCTCCCTCGATGATTTCAACGAGGTGCCCGACCTTGTTAATCATGCCTCTTATCTCAGGCGTATCCGGACGCTCAACGACCTGTTGGAGCTTTCTAAACCCCAACCCTCGAACCACCGACTTCTGAGTTTTCGGTCGGCCGATGGCACTGCGAACGTACTTGATTTTCAACATGTTAGTCTTCTTCTTGGCCATTGCACTGCCTCGAATTCAAATGCTTAGAGATCTTCGACAGACAGGCCTCGGACCCTTGCTACGTCCTCAGCACTCCTGAGTTGGGTTAATCCGTCAAATGTAGCCCTGACAACGTTATACGGATTCGCGGACCCTATTGATTTGGTCACTACATCACGTATTCCGGCCGATTCCATAACGGCGCGGACCGGTCCACCGGCAATCACACCGGTACCTTCCGAAGCCGGCTTGATCACGACCTTACCCGCTCCGAAGCGACCCAGAACGGCATGCGGCACGCTGAATCCCACCATCGGAATGTCGACCATGTTCTGCTTGGCCCTCTCGAGGCCCTTGCGTATAGCCGACGGCACTTCCTTTGACTTGCCCATACCGAAGCCGACTCGGCCCTTCTGGTTGCCCACCACGACTAAGGCGCTAAAACTCAGGTTCTTACCACCTTTGACTACTTTTGTCACACGCCGGATGGATACGACCTGGTCCTTAAGTTCTGTTTCAGGAGTTCTACGATTTGCCATCAAAACACCTCAACCATTCCGGTTAAGCAGTAATCATCCACACCTAGAATTTCAGACCGGCTTCTCGGGCTGCGTCCGCCAGAGCCTTCACACGGCC
>JAUWTT010000234.1 GCA_030614585.1 Acidobacteriota bacterium | reverse complement strand
GCTTTTCTCCTCCGATCTCATCTAGCGTAAATGTCTCCGCAATCAACAATCGATGTCCCTCTGAATATAGCCCCTCCCGTCTCAGTGCACAATATGGAGGAGGATGGAGACTGGAAACTAGATGCCAGAAACCAGATACCGGATACCGGTTAGGAACGAGTGGTCAAGATTATGAAATTTGCTGGGTGACGTCTTCTTGGTGTGCTTGGTGCCTTGGTGGTAAGCCAAGGTACTGGATAACCGATTACCGATCACCGATGACCGGCATCCGGTATCTGGTATCCAGCATCTGCTTCCTGGTCTTCAGTCGCCCGTTCTCCTCGAGAGAACCACCAGATCATGTGATGTTTCCGGGTCAAACGTCCCTCCCGACATGTCACCGTACACACCCTCCACCTCAAAGCCCGTGCCTCGGAGTTGGTCCCGCAACTCCTCCAAGTGCCACCCACGGAGTGTGATCACCTGACTTTGGGTGACCCTAAGGGGAGGATCCGCTTCGGGATCATATTTGAGCGTCGAAGGGCAGAACTCTACCCTACCCTTCGGCAGCTGGTTCATGAGCCTCAAGAAGATGGTTGTGGACCCGTCGTCACCATCCACCAGGTTGGGTGGCAGGTAGCGGATTCCCTGCGAGAAGATTCGCTTGTAGTTGAGTATCTGGAAGAGAAACAATGCCCCGTCAACGGTAACGGTCCTAAGTCCCGAAAGAAACCTCTCGAGATCTTCGTTTTCAACGAGGCCGGTCAACGTGTTGCCGAGAGCAATGGCCATCCCGAATTCTGATGTAAGGAGTGAAGGAAGTTCTCGAATGTCTCCCAACACGAACTCAACGCCTCCTCGAACAGGCTCTTCTTTCGCCTTCCGAATCATGGTTTCTGAGCGGTCAACACCCACTGTTTCGCAACCAAGGGAGTTCAGAAAACGGGAGTGTTCCCCGGTCCCGCAACCCAGGTCCAGAACACGCACGGAAGGAGCTTTTTCGAGCACGCTCTTTAGAAAAGGGGCCTCTCTTTCGATTCGTCGGGTCCAAGCGACAAAACGCCGGTAGTCTACTCGTCCAAACGGATCTGCGCCGGTCTCATTCTTCTCATCCATCCTTGATGCTCCTTTATCCTGACAAGACACCTGTGTTCCGGCGAATCCGCGTTTCTGCGGGGCACTTAGGCTCAACCGCTTCCCTTCCGTCGTACAAACTCCTTAGAATAAGTATCGCATTCGCGACTAAGAATTGCCCGTTTCTTGGTTACGCGGCTGCGAACTTGGGGAAAGGTAACTGTTTATGGAAGTTCTCAGACCGATACCGGCAGGTGAGACGAAGGCAATTCTTTTCGATTTCGATGGAACCATTTCGCTCCTGCGGGCCGGATGGCAGCAGATCATGGTCGACTTCATGGTTGAAGTCCTTGTCGAAGTTGCCCCGCACGAGGATCCTTCGAAACTCTCAAAAAGTACTCTCGAGTTTGTAACCGAGTTGACGGGCAAACAGACCATCTATCAGATGTTTCGTTTGTGTGACGAGGTTCGTAAGCGGGGAGGCGAACCGATGGATCCTCTGTCTTATAAACACCGCTATCATGAGCTCCTCATGGATGCTATCCGCTATCGAATTGAAGGGCTCCGATCGGGGCGCTACCAAGCCGGAGACTGGAGAGTGAGAGGTGTGGCCGGTTTCCTTGAAAAGCTTCAGGACAAGGGAATTCCACTTTATCTTGGCAGTGGGACTGACCAGGAATTTGTTCTCGAGGAAGCAAAGCTACTCGATGTGGATCGCTTCTTTCCAGAGAGAATATTCGGTGCTCTCGACGAATACACACAGTTCTCAAAGAGGATGCTCATTACGCAGATGTTTTCGCAGCTCGAGCTGCGAGGCACGGAGTTCATGGCGTTCGGCGACGGATATGTCGAGATTCGAGATACGAAACGCGTTGGCGGTGTGGCTATCGGTGTAGCCAGCCGTGAGGACGGGGAGATTGGCTGGGACAAGTGGAAACGTCGCCGCCTCGTTTCTGCCGGAGCCGATATCCTCATTCCCGATTTTGGCGACGCATTCCCCCTTCTGGACTTCCTTCACCGACCCGAACCAGTTGGCTTGGAGAACTCCCAGTCATGACCCGCTATAAACGCTTTGATCGGAACCGTCTCGAGTTAAAGCCACTTTGTGAAAGAGAAAATTTGCTCACAGTGGCCGATGTTCTCGAGGTTGAACCTCTGCCTGAACCAGAAGATCCCAAGATCAAGAAACTGGCCCGCCGAATCGATTCAGCCCGAAGTCAAGGTGCGGAAGTGATTCTGATGATGGGTGCTCACCTCCTGAGGGCGGGTGTTACACGCCACATCATCCAGCTTATTGAACAGGGCTTCATCACCCATGTGGGGATGAACGGTGCTACCCCCATTCACGATTATGAGATGGCCCAAATTGGGGCAACCACAGAGAGTGTCGCGAAATATGTCAAACGGGGTGAATTCGGGCTCTGGGAAGAAACGGGGCGACTGAACGATATTGTCAAGCAGGGACGTCAAGACCAGCTTGGATTCGGTGAGGCTGTTGGAAAGGCTATCGAAGAGAGTGCTTTTCCGCATCGAGAACTTAGCCTTCTGGCCGCAGCTTACCGAAAGGGTATTCCTGCCACAGTCCACGTTGGTATTGGGTATGACATCATTCATGAACACCCTTCCTGCGATGGAGCGGCCTTAGGGGCTGCCTCATACGACGACTTCCTGATTTTCGCTCATACTCTTCAGAATCTCGAAAACGGTGTCTTCCTGAACTACGGCACTGCGGTGATGGGACCTGAGGTCTATTTGAAAGCGTTGACGATGGCGCGAAACCTGGCGCGACAGCAAGGGCGTTCCATCTCCCGTTTCACTTCGGCTGTTTTTGATCTGGTCCCTCTCGACGATGATCTTTCGGTCGAGCCGTCCCGGGAGAGCCCGCACTACTACTTTCGACCTCTAAAAACGGTCCTGATCCGTACAGTGGCCGACGGAGGGTCCAGTTTCTATATCCGAGGCCAACACCGGCAAACCTTCCTCGACCTTTTCGCAGCCTTACAGAATCTGTCGGACAAATCATGAACATTGATCGGAACAGGCTGGAGAAGGTACTCGAACTGGTTTCCGAAACCAGAATTCTGGTGTTTGGCGACTATTTTCTTGACCAGTACTGGGTGACAGACCCGGAACTCGAGGAAGTTTCTCTTGAAACAGGCCTTCCGGCGAATCAGGTTGTCAAAGTCCGATTGAGTGCTGGGGCTGCTGGAACGGTCGCCAATAATCTCGCCGCTCTAGGTGTAAAGGAAGTTGTCGCCCTGGGAATCATTGGAGATGATGGGAACGGTCTCGAGCTGACTCGGAGCTTGCGCCGTGCGGGCGTAACCACAGATCAATTAATCAGCAGCCCGGAACGACTCACGCCTACTTACACCAAATCCCTCTTCCTCCAGCCTGATGCATCCCAGGTTGAAGGCCGGCGGATAGACATCAAGAATCGACGACCCACGCCGGGTCACCTGGAGAGTGAACTGGTACAGCGACTTCGGCAGGCTTTCCTTTCCGTGGATGGACTTATCGTGCTTGATCAGGCCCAGGAGAAGAACTGTGGCTCGGTGACAACATCTCTTCGCCAAGCGCTGATCGCGCTCGGGTCCCATAATCCCGACCAACCCTGCCTTGCTGATTCAAGAACTCGAATTCACGAGTTTCGTAACGTAGTTGTGAAAGTCAACGAACACGAGGCCGCGCGGGGCTGGGAAGGTGCACAGGCTTCCTTCGCGGAGATTTGCGGGCTCATACACAGGAGAACCAAGCGACCAGTTGTCGTCACGCGAGGCGCGGACGGAGTCATTGGTTTCGACGGGCAGGAGTGTCGAGAACTTCCGGCCATCCCCTCTCCCGAACCCCTGGACATCGTTGGCGCGGGTGATGCCTTCAGTGCCGGTTTTTTGTCTACGCTCGCTGCGACGGGAAACTTCTGGGAAGCGCTTCAGTTAGGAATCCTGGCAGCTGCAGTGACAGTACGAAAACTGGGCACTACCGGGACCGCTTCGCCGGAAGAGATACTCCGGATATCTGCGGAGATCTGATGCTAACACTTGAAAAATGGTAGAGAAAACGCTAGATAGCAGATACCGAATGCCAGATCGTAGATGCCAGATGCCGGATACCGGATGCCGCGGCGTGGTCAGGACATAGGTAACACTTTAGGTTTAGGACATCGGCACCCCAGAAGGGCGTGTCACCCCATAGCTCTAAGAGCGAAGGAGGAAAGCGGGGGCTGGAATCTGGTAACCGGCATCCGGGTATAGCTCTGAAGGATCGGCATGGGTAAGCCCTGGGTGGAAACCCTGGGAACCGGAACCCGCGCGACCACCGAAGCCCTGACGGGGCGATACCTGTAATCAGACAGAACAGGTCAACGATACCTGTTCGTTTGAGGCTCTTGGTATCGCCCATACAGGGCTCGCGATTTGAGCTGTTCGGTTGACCCAGGGCTGCCGCCCTGGGCTTACACATGTGCCCCCTTCAGGGGCAGGTTGCGGGGTATCCCCAATACCCGGGCTTCCTGGGGCAGGTTGTGCGGTACCCTCGATACCCTGGGCCTTCCTGGGGGCGAGTTCTGGGATATACCTGATGGCGCGACACCACCCTCTGCCTCGGCTGGTATGGCATCCTTCCTTCGCTCTCCCAGCTACAGAAGGCAGGTCCGGCATCTGGGATTTTCGATTTGCGAGATCCGGCATCCGGCATCTGGTATCCGGTATCCGATTTCCACCTCTTCACTGGGGGGACCATGCCTCTAAACTAGACCGCGGAAAGGAAGTCTTCTACCGATGGAAACGGACAAGCCAGTTCCCAATGACAGATTTCTGATGAAGATACGTGGTTCTGAAACTGCGAAGTAATACGTTTCGATTTGTACCCTTGCAGTTTTGGTGGCATCAACCAGTGTCTTGGCCAGTCAGCAGGAAACCCTGCCCCCCGAAGGATTTGGCGGTGATTATGAACAACTCTCCCCTGCGCAGAAACGGCTCGTGGATGACATCTACCTTCGTGCCGGCTGCGAGAAGCCTTAGCCCGGTTTGGAGACCATGTAGGACCCATAGCGAGGCTCGAACAGAGCAGTAAGGGTGCGGAATTCTGGAATACCGACGTGAAAGAGCTAACCCACGAACGAGAGAACGCTTACACAATCTTCAGCATTCCTGATTGGATGGCGCGCGACGCGGATTGTCAAAGCCAGTTGGATGGAAAGGAACCAACAGCCGGCGATTCGCGATCGCCCGTTTATGGTAAATTCGTCGTGTCTGCGGTCACCACGCGCACAATGGCTGGAGAACCCGCAACACTAATGCTCTTCTGGAGCGGAGAAACCGGCCAGTGGAAGATCCTTGCTTACGAGATCGAAGAACCGTAGCATGGGATTTTGGCTATGTGCACCATTGCGGTGAATACTAATACCCCTTTTTGGGGCTGTATGGACGCGTCAACGGCGTGTGCGCTCGACAGGCCAAAACGAGTTCAAACATTTTCGGGAGGAGTTCAATGAAATACATTCTAGCTTCTGTTGTCCTGATTACTGGTTTATGCCTCATCTCAATCGGCTGCTCAGCGGAGCAACCGGCTGATCAGACACCCTCCACTGGAACAGCGGCTGAAAGTCCGGCTGCTTCCGAGGGCTCCGATACCGGTGATGCCGTCAAGGACACAACCGGTGAAACAGCTGAGACGGTCGGCGAGGGAATGGAAACGGCTGGTGAAGCCACCACCGGCGCACTGACAACGGCCGGTGAAGCCACCGGGGATGCACTGACAACTGCAGGTAAGGCCACTGGGGATGCACTGACAACTGCAGGTAAAGCAACCGAAAAAGGCGTCAAGACAGGGGCTGACGTGACTGTCGATACTGCTAAGAAAGTCGGCAAAGCCGCCGAAGGGGCGGTAGAAGCGGTTGGCGAGGCTTTCTCGGGTGATGACAAGAAGAAGGAAGAAAAGAAACCAGACGACAACTAGATTCTAGAACACGATGCCGGACCTGTCCTCCATAGCTCGAAGAGCGAAGGAGGATGCCGGATGCCGGATGCCGGATGCCGGATGCCGGATGCCGGATGCCGGATGCCGGATGCCGGATGCCGGATGCCGGATGCCGTTAACATTCTCCCGTTTTCAGCCTGACATATTCTTGGTGTCACTTGGTGCCCTTTGTGCCTTGGTGGTAAATCCCACAGCTGAGGAATCGCACGTGAGGATCTCTTTCGGGCAGGCGTTCGATTACGAGCAAGACCCGAGACCCAAGACCGTTCGAAGTTTGAAGTCCGAAGTTCGAAACAAGCTCGAAGTTCGAAGCTCGAAACGCGGCATTCGTACCCTTCCCCGATAACCGATAACCGGTCACCAATCACCGATTACGAGCAAGACCCACGACACGACCCAAGACTCAAGACCCGAGACCGTTCGAAGTTCGAAGTTCGAAGTTCGAAACAAGCTCGAAGTTCGAAGCATTCACTGATCACCGATTACCGATTACCGATTACCGATTACCGATTACGAGCATCCTCCTTCGCTCTTCGAGCTATGGAGG
>JAUWTT010000008.1 GCA_030614585.1 Acidobacteriota bacterium | reverse complement strand
GACATCATTTCTACCGGCATCCGGCATCCGGCATCCGGCATCCGGCATCCGGCATCCGGCATCCGGCATCCGGCATCCGGCATCCGGCATCCGGCATCCGGCATCCGCCTTCGCTCTTCGCGACAGGTCACCGATTACCGATCACCGATCACCGGTTCGTGTCATTTGCCTGGTTTTGAATGACCAGAACGAAACGAGCCAGATTCCAACAACTGTTAGACCGGTACTCAAGCCAATCCAGATGCCAAACACTCCCCAATCCAGAGTAAAGCAAAGGAAATAACCGATCGGTAGGCCCAGAAGCCAGTGACACACAAGACTGGCTTTCATCGCGGTGCGGGTTTCACCTGTGCCTCGGAGTGCACCGGTTGAGATGACTTGCAGGCCGTCAAATACCTGGAAGAACGCGGCGATGGCGAGCAAAGGGACCCCGACCGAGATAACTGCGGTTTCCGGGGTATAAAGCCTCAGGATCTGTACCGGAAATATCAGGAACATCAGAGCAGCGAATGTTGTAAAAACTGATCCGACAATCAACGCCATCCAGCCTGAGTTGGCTGCTTGGTCAGGCCGTCCTCGACCCATTGCCTGGCCGACTCGCACTGCAGCTGCAGCGGATACACCTAGAGGGACCATGAAGGTAAAGGAAGCTGTTGCCAGCGCAACTTGATGGGCCGCAAGAGAAAGTGGATCAAGACGGCTAACCAGGGCGGTAGCCATGGCAAAGACTCCAATTTCTAACGTCAGTTGGATTGCCGCTGGGAAGCCGAGGCTGAGGAGGTCTTTCAGCCGCTGCTTTTCGAAATGAGTGAACTCCTTGATGAACGCCTGTATGCGATGACGCTCGGCGTAGAGAATGAATGCGAAAAGAACCAGGGCCATGTAGGAGCGGGAGATAAATGTTGCCCACCCTGCACCCTCGACACCCAGCGGCGGAAAGCCTAAGTTTCCGAAGATGAGAACCCAGTTCGCGGCTGCATTCACAAGATTAGCCGTGATGAGGGCGAACATGACGACTGCAACTCTCGAGAGGGCTTGCAGATAACGTCGGAAAGAGGCGTAGAGGAGAAGTGGTAACACTCCGAACGCAAGCGTCTTCAAGTAGGGTATAGCGAGAGCCAGGACCTCGGGTCTCGTTCCCCATTCGTCCAGAAACAGGATCGGCAGCAGCACTGCTCCGGTCAAAGGAGGGGTGAGAAACAGGCTCAAGAGAACCCCGTGGGCCAACCACCGGCGACATTCAGAATGGTTATCAGCGCCAAACGCTCGGGAAATAAATGTATCGAGACCTAGGAGAAGCCCAATCCCGAAGATCGCAGCCGCGATGAACAGGCTATTGCCAACGCTCACGGCGCCGATGGCTTCAGGTCCAAGCCGCCCAACCATCATGGTATCCACGATCGACATCGAAACCCAGCCTAATTCTGCCACTACTACCGGCAGGGCCAGCCGGAGCATTGAGGTCAGCTCATCTCTCGATATCTTCATGCGGAGGGTTTTCCCGATTGGAAGGACTACTATCCTTCCAGATCATCATTCTCAGGTTCAGAACGCTCTACCGAAGAACACTGCATTGAGGAAAAGAGCACTCGTGCCATACCAGAATGCCCTGAAGTTCGGATCGTCGAGAAAGAGTATTGTGGCACCTTTGCCCACCTTCCTGGCCACGACAGCTGGAGTTCCTTTCAGGATTTCCACTTTGGAGTCTGGGCTGTATCCACTCATTAGAGGGTCATCCGAATAGACGGCGACGTTTGCCCCGGGGGTTTTCGACAGTTCCAACGCTATTTCATGATTTCGGAACAGATCGAGTTCCTGCCCCAATCCAAATGCCACAGGATGCGTAGGATCAAGATGCGCCCGGAAAATTGAACCGGGGATAGACTGAGAACGCCTTCTGGTGCCCACGTCAGCATATTGAACCTGGGTTGTGTCCTTCGGAATCTCCAGCAATTTCTCATCCACCAGCTCTTTAGACACAGCCCATTTGACACCGTCGTGGATGACAATGAGCAGCCCACCCTGGTTTATCCATGCTTTGAGTTTATTGACGGCATCTTCCAACAAGTGCGAATGAGAGCCACCTACCAGAATCAGTGTGTTGTATCGGCTCAGATCTGTTCCCCCTACTCTCTGTTCGTCCAACAGGGAAACGGGGATCCCAATTCTCTCATTGAGCTGAAACCAGGCTTCTCCAATCTGAGAAGACCGGGCTCCATCCCCAGAGAGCAAGGCGATCTTCGGAATCTCAAGCGGGGTAGAAGAAGGACTTCCAAGGTCGGGCCCTGAGAGTGTCAGGCCGGTGGACACTCCAAACACTGCGGCGCCATCAACCTCCACAATCCTGGCCACCGTTTCATGAACCACCCGGGGTTCGACCCGGTCTTGATTTACCGGTACGATCAGTGTCCCGGGGTTTAACGTCCGACGGATTCCATCTACCTCGGTGACTGCAGGTTTCTTCAGGAGTCGTACAGTTATTTCCGATTGTTGAAGCCGGTAAAGGGCTCGAGGTGACAAGTAGTTCTCCCACTCCACCAAATAGCCATATTTCGCTTGTTTCCCGGCTAGCGAACCTGAAGGCGCCAGTGGAGCGGTAACCTCTTCTCCAGTGTGCGCCTCGAAATCCCCTTCAAATTCGGAAACTTCGACACCAAAAGCCAGGGGCAGAGTCCACGTAGATACGTCGTAGAACACTTGGGCGCTGAACTCCGTGACTCTTTCCATCAGTGCTTTCAGAAGGCGAGCCTGCGGTTGAAGCATCGGCACAATATACGCTTTCCCGGCTTGATACCGAGTGGTTTCGATTTCGATCCCCTTTGCGAGTTTGAAGACCTGGATCTGGTGTCTCAAAAGAACCTCAACCAGAGGCAAAGCCCGTTGACCGACCCCTTCGTTTTGAATGATGTAAGCTCTGACACTGCTGTTTTGTGCCATCTCTTCTGTTTCGAGATAGAAATCGCGCTGGTTCCGAAGCAGCTTCTCACGCATTTCGACAGCAGCTTTAAGGGAAGAAAAGCTAACGGCGAGTTGATTTCGAATGGTGAAGCTGTAGTCCAGAATGCCGGTTTTGATCTCTCTGCGCAGCGATCTTGAAGTGGCCTGCTCGAACAAGATTCCGACCGCCCCGTTTATGTCCGGATAACTTGAGCCTTTGCCGAAGTAGAAATCGTCGAAGGTTTCCTCGGAGTAGTAGAGAGAGCCGATCCGATCGAGTGCCTCGGCGTGGTAGTTGGCTACCTCACGGGTCAGTTTGTGAGTGCGTTCAGGCGTGTTGGGGTTGTTTCGATCCGGCACCCCGGGTTGGAAGAAGAAAGTTGACTGGCTTCCCATTTCGTGGAAGTCGGTCTGAAGTTGAGGTCGCCAATGATGGAATAACTCAAGCCTTGCTTGTGACTCTACCAGTTGGCCGAGGAGCCAGTCACGGTTGAGGTCGAACCAGTAATGATTGGTCCTTCCACCCGGCCAGGGCTCGACGTGTTCGCGGTCGTTCGGGTCGCTGCCGGCCACGCGACCTCGGTTGGCGTTCACCCAACCCACGAAGCGTGCCCTTCCATCCGGGTTCAGCATCGGGTCAATAATGACAACAACGTTGTTGAGGATCGACTCAACAGGCGCGCCGTTCCCAGCAGCCAGGTGATAGAGGAGGAGTAATGCAGCTTCGGTCCCACTGGCTTCGTTACCGTGCACGCTGTAGCCCATGTTCACGAAAACCGGCATTTGCACGAGATCGGAGTCCGTCGTTTCAGCAGGTTTGGCCGAGAGTTGCAGGTTCGCTTCCCGCAGCTGATCAATTCGCTCTTGATTCTCGGGTGAGGTTACGATGGCATGGATCAGGGGCCGCCCTTCATAGGTTCTACCGTGAGTCTTGACCTTCACCCGCGGACTGATTTTTCCAATCGTTTCGAAATAGTGGACAACCTGGTCCGGTCGAGTGTGCCGGGACCCAATCTGATGCCCAATCAGCTCCTCAGGGCTTGTGATTGATTCAGAGTAGCTGACCCCTTCAGCTTCGAAGTCCTGTATCATTGGAACTCTCTCGCCAAAAGACCAGGAAGTTAGAGAGGCACCAAGGCACAGGGCCAGGAAGATCAGACCAAGACTGCTGCGATTCTGCATAGTTCACATCCCTCGCTTTGCGTTGTGTAGACGAAGTCCTAATTCTCTAGATCAGAACAGGGTGAGGTCAAGCAAGGTGTCAGACTTTCCTATTTGATAGACATCTTTGAAACAGAGGCTTGAGGTTGCTTGGAGATAGCTTTGTGCAGCGATCCCGGGCGAGTCAGATAACTCTGGTAGGTTTATGCTAAAACACCGGCTAATGGTGAAAGGATATTGAAGATGAAATCGTGGAAGGTCTCCATTGTTGTGTTTGTTGTTTCGTTCCTGGCCTCTGTGGGAATGTCTTCGGCCCTGCAAACCACAGATCGTACTGTGGATGGGCTGATCTATGATCTAAAGAGCCCTGATGCTGAACGACGGAAGGAAGCTGCCAAGGCGTTGGGAGACAACGGGATCACTAAAGCTGTCCCGGACATAATCCCGTTGGTGGAAGACTCTAATTCGTCGGTCAAGCTTGCGGCCGCAAAAGCCTTACTCAAGATCAATGATCCAAGGGCCCTGCCTGCGTACATCAAATCGGTTCGGGATCCGAGCGCAGATATGCAGAAGATAGGGATTCAGGGGATCGTGAACGTGTATGCCAATCCCCCCTCTGGGTTCGCAACGGATATGAAGAAGGCCGGAGTATTCTTGAACCCGCTTAGTGATACCTACAATCCGTTGATGGTCGAACCCTATGTTGATGTCAGTGAGGACGCTGTAAAGGCGATTGCCGACCTGCTGTTTTCGTCAGTAAAGGGAATCCGCAAGGATGCCACGATGGCCTTGGGAGTTCTGCGAGCTCAAGCTGCACTTCCGGCGATCGAAGACGCGATTGAGAAAGAAGAGGACGTTGGGATCAAAGTTGAGATGATTAGAACCATCTACAAGATTGGAGATCCTTCTGCGGGCGAAGTCCTCATTCCGATGATTCGAGACTCGAACAAGCAGGTCCATGATGAGGCGATCCTTGCTCTGGGCCATCTAAGAGTCAAGAACGCTGTCCCGGCCCTGAACGAGCTATACGGAGCGGACATCGAGGAGAGAAAGAAGGTCTTTGGCGTGGTGCCCGTGTCTGGAAGCGATGACCTTCAGAGGAAGCTCCTTGAAGCTCTCGCCTATATAGGAGACGAGCGAAGCGCCGAGATTTTCGAGTCTGCGCTTGAAGATAGTCGTGATGCGTTTCGACGTTACGGGGCTGAAGGTCTCGGAAGGATGGGCGATGCCGGCTACTTGAAGCTGTTGGCCACCAGGTATATCCAGGAGAAATCTAAGAGCGTCAAATTGGCGATGAGTTATGCCCTTTTCCTGTTGGGGCGCGAAGAACACTTGGTGGAACTGGCCGACAATGCAGATAACAAGCAGGCCTATTACTACCTGCTGGAGTTCGATGCCGAACAAACGAAGCTCATCTACATATACGTCCAAACCGAACCCGCCAAACAGAAAGTGGCAATCCTGAACGTTTTGGGATTGCGGGGTGATTCGTCTGCGCTTCCGGTGGCAGAGGAGATGACTAACGACAAAGATGCCAACGTGGCATCGGCTGCAAACCTGGCGATTCGCAGGCTGCATGGGCGATTTCCGGGGTAAGAGTCGGAACGAAAGAGGAGGCGGGGCTTAGCCCAAGTTCGAAGTTCGAAGTTCGAAGTTTGAACAAATCGCAAGCTCGAATATCCAAGGACAAGAACAGGATCGCGCCGGCACCGCTTTTAGAATGAGATAATTCAAGGCGTTTAGACCTTAGACCTTGCAATTTCGAGCTTGTTTTGCGTTTTGGATTTCGAGCTTCGAGTTTAGCTGTTGCGGTGTGAGCAGTGATGCCGTCTTTTCTGATTCTGGTTTCTTTGGTTCTGATTCTGGCGGGGTGCTTTTTCAGTCCTTTTCTGCTGGCTCTGGGAGTCGTTTCTCTGATTGTTGCTCTTGCTTCGCTGGGAGGTGCACCCCGCAGTCTCCTGCTCTTATTCTGGTTATGGTTACTCGCGGTGCTCTTTGTACTCCTTCTGGACTGGGTGGTCCCCGGGGCCATCTGGAAGGAAAATGATCTAGTATTCGGGCTTCCCGGCTCCACATTCCTGATGCTGTTTGGGGTCTGGGTTGTCCCTGTGCTCATCCTGCCCCTTGGTTTTCTGTTGACCTTCCACCGGTGGATTCAGAGATGACCCTGGCCGGCGCTTTGCTCTACCTCTCGGCCTTGGTGGTGATTGGATTGATCAGCCTGCGCCACAACAAGACCGCTAGTGACTTCTTCCTGGCGGGTAAACGGGTAGGCCTGGTGCCGCTTACGTTCACTACCATGGCATCAATCATGAGCGGCTTTGTCTTTGTGGGAGGACCAGGACTCTTCTATGAAGTTGGGATGGGTTCGTTCTGGATCATTATTTCCAGCTCCTTTACCGGCGCTCTTATGTGTTGGGTCCTCGCGAAGCCGCTTCACGAATTGGCTCATAAGCACGGGTGTCTGACGATTCCGGAACTCATCGTCACTCGTTTCGATTGCCGCATATCAAGCAGTTTGGCTACAGCAGCGATTCTCCTCGGTGTGTTGGGCTATCTGGCTGTTCAACTGCAGGCCCTTGGGGTCATTCTATCCTCTCTGCTGTCGGTCTCGGTCACAAACGCAGTTCTTATTGGTGTTGGTTTCCTGGCTTTTTACAGCATTGCGGGGGGTATGTTGGCCACTATCTATTCCGATATGCTTCAGGGTGTCATCATGCTTTGGGCTGCGACACTTCTTTTTGTGTTTGCCCTTGGGTCGGCTGGAGGGATGAGCGCAATCTCGTTGTCGCTGTTAAAAAACCAGTCGGAGGCGTTACTGCCGTGGGGGACTGTGGGGCCCATCGTATGTCTGAGCTGGTTCTTCGTCTTTTCGGTGGGTTCCCTGGGCCAACCGCATGTGGTTAACAGGTTCATGATGGCCAGGGATCTCAGGGTGTTTCGGTACTTTCCCCTGATCCTGGCAATATCCATGGTCGTGTGTGGACTGATCTGGCTCGGTGTGGGTCTTTCTGTTAAGAGTCTGGTTTTCCAGGGACTGTTGCCACCTCTGGAGCATCCAGACCAGGCAATCACGTCATTCATCGATCATTTCACACCTGGCTGGCTGGCGGCCCTGGCCTATGTAGGGATCGTAGCTGCGATCATGTCTACGGCCGACAGTTTCGTCAACGTTGGAGCCGCTGCTCTGACTCGTGACCTTCCACGCGCCCTCGGTTTCAGCTTCAGGAATGAGGTGCTCTGGGGAAGGGTTTGGGTAATGGCTCTTTTCGCTGCCGCAGTGCTGTTCGTTTTCCAGGTGAAGACGCTGGTGGCCTACCTGGGCATCTTTTCTTTTGGCACTCTTGCTGCCTGCTTCGTTCCGGTACTGGTTCTTGGCTTGAACTGGGAACGCTCCAACCGTGTGAGCGTGATGCTGAGCATAGTGACGGGGCTTGTCTCGAGTATTCTTCTCGAGGTGCTTGACCGGGCAGGGGTGTACGCTTCCGACATTCCGCCCGCCTTCTTCTCGCTTTGTGCTTCCTTGCTGGTGTTTCTTGTTGTTGCCTGGTCTACTCCGAAGCAAGAGCCCAGTCATTGAATCGGGTCGTGGTAGACTCAATGAGTTCGCCGCCTGACTCGCACATTCTGTTCTTGAGCGACGGGCCGGAAGTAAGTTCTGGATCAATCTTCCCATCATGATGAGATCGTGTCATTCCGAGCCATTAATAGGTACGCATGTCTCGATCGCCGGAGGGGTTTCGCGTTCGGTCGAGCGAGCTGACCGGCTGGACTGTCTGGCTATGCAGATTTTCGTCAAGAACTCGAACCGCTGGGAATCGGCGGATTTAGAGGTGGCGGAGGTCGAACGTTTTTGCTCGGCCCGCTCGCGTTCAAGTTTGAAACGGTGTGTCGCGCACGACTCCTATCTGATCAATCTGGCTTCGCCTGCCGCTCCTCTGTGGGAACGGAGTAGACGAGCACTGCTTGCTGAACTCAGACGTTGCGACTTGTTGGGACTGGAATATCTCGTTGTTCATCCAGGGGCTCATGTAGGTTCCGGGGAAAAAGAAGGAATCAGGCGAATAGCCAGGGCGCTTGACTCGATCCACGCTGAGGGGGAAGACCTCGAAGTGAAGATCGCTCTTGAGACCACGGCAGGGCAGGGAACGTCAATTGGGCATCGGTTTGAGCAGTTGCGAGATATTTTGGCGGAGGTAGGTGAGCCTGAAAAGGTGGCTGTTTGCCTTGACACTTGCCATATATTTGCTTCGGGTTATGATATTCGCAGTCAACAGGGTTATCTTGAGACTGTCGGGCAGTTTGATGCGATCGTTGGTCTCGACAAGCTCAAGGTAATTCATTTTAATGATAGTAAGAAAGACTTGGGGAGTCGGGTTGACCGGCACGAGCATATTGGAGAGGGATTCATTGGTAAGGATGGTTTCCGATGGTTTCTGCAGGATGCTCGTTTCGCCGATGTACCGAAGATTCTGGAGACACCGAAAGGAAGTGACGACAGCTATGATATTGACAATCTGGCGGTCTTACGATCCCTGGCTCCATTACACCCCGTGAACGAATAACCGGGTCTTTTGGGAGAGGAGCAATGGTCTCCAACTCCAAGAGCAAGAGAAGTGAGAGAAATAGAGCTTGGCAGAGGGTAGCCTTGACACTCTGACGAGAGAGCAAGTATAGTCCCGCAAGGAGGTTAGGAAGGATCTAGTGCAGTGGTAAAACAAGATATAGTTAGTCGGGTTGCGGAGCAGAAAGGGATCACCAAAGTCAAGGCTGAGATTGCCGTGGATGCTTTCTTTAATTCTCTGAAAGGTGCGCTGAAGGGCGGAGAGAGAATTGAACTTAGAGGTTTTGGGGTATTTGTTGTCAAGCCGCGTAAGAGCGGTATCGGCAGAAACCCACGGACCGGCGCTGAGGTGCCCATTCCTCCTGGAAAGACTGTTCGGTTCAAACCCGGTAAAGAAATTCGTTTTACCGAGTAAGTCTCACTTTGGATCAGACACCACTGCGATCTCCCGCGGGGCAAGTTCAACGAATAGAAACCGTTTTTGTCCAGAACGTCCCTCCTTTTCCCAACCGGCGGCCGAAGCTGGTTCTGCCCATTCTGCTGCTCTGTATAACGTCTCTTACCACTCTGGTGGCGGGTTTCCTCCAAAACCTTCTGTTCGTCTCGAATAGCTCCGGAGAGGTCTCTTCAGGCCTCTCAAGCGTACTGAGTAATCCCCTGGAGTTGCTGTCAGGGCTTCCTTATGCAGTGACCATCCTCGCGATTCTGATAGCCCATGAAACGGGACATTATTTGGCCTGTCGGTACTACAGGATAGATGCAACCCTGCCCCATTTGATACCTGCTCCTCCGTTCATTGTTCTATTTGGAACCTTTGGCGCAGTGATCAAGATCAAGTCAATGTTTCGTGATTGCCGACAGCTGTTTGATGTCGGTATTGCGGGACCGCTCGCAGGCTTTGCGGTGGTGGTGCCTGCGTTGATACTCGGGCTGCGTCTGTCAACTCAGTTTGAAGCGGCAGACCTCACAGAGGGGAGATTGGAGTTCGGGGAGCCGTTGTTGTTCCGAATCTTCGCAGAGCTGTTTTTCTCGGGAGACACCAGTTTGATCAACCTGCATCCGATAGGTTGGGCCGCCTGGTTTGGGATGCTGGCCACTAGCCTGAATCTTCTCCCTGTCGGTCAGTTGGATGGTGGCCACATCGTCTATTCCATCTTTGGGAAGAAAGGCCACAAATTGGCGTCTATCACGACTTTCATCGGCCTTGTGGCGGTGAGCTTTGCCTCCTGGCCCATGTTAGGCTACCTCCTCTTCGCGGTCATTCTCCTCGTGCTTCGTCTCCGTCATCCTCCTCCCTACATTGATTTGCCGGGCCTCGACCGGAACCGTCGGACGCTCGCTCTCATCAGTTTAGCCATCTTTGTACTGACGTTCATCCCGATTCCCGTTCAAGTGATCGGGGAGTTTTAGCCCGCACTTCGAAGGCTTTTTTGGGGTGAGAATGGTGCGCTACTTCGTATGGTAGAATTCCGCATCTGAAATGCCTTGTGGAGGTAGTGTATGGGCGTAAAACCAGACAATTGGATTGTGAAGATGGCGCGTCTCGAACAGATGATCGAGCCCTTCGAGGAATCGCTCGTCAGTAAGGGCACGATTTCCTTCGGCCCGTCTTCTTACGGATACGATTTTCGAGTCGACAAGCATTACAAAGTCTACAGGGGTGGGCAGTCCGATGTCGTCGATCCGAAAGGGGTTAGACCGGAGCTTTTCGAAGATCTCTCGTCTGATGTCTGTGTGATCCCCGAGAGATCCTTCGTTCTTGCGCAGTCAGTCGAATACTTCCGCATACCGAGGGATATTCTGACAGTCTGCACCGGAAAGTCGACTTATGCCCGATGTGGAGTAATTGTCAACGTAACGCCGTTTGAACCTGAATGGGAAGGGCACGTCACGATGTCGATTTCCAATACCTCACCCTCGCCTGTCAAGATCTATTCGGGGGAGGGAATCGCTCAGTTGATCTTCCTTTCTGCAGACGAACTGTGCACCATTTCGTACAAAGATCGAAAAGGCAAGTATCAGGCCCAAAAGGGTATAGTGCTGTCCAAAGTGGGTGGTTCGAAAGCCGAGTGAAATGATGAACGAGCGGTACGATTTTCAGGCGATAGAGACAAAGTGGCAACAGCGCTGGTCTGAGGACCAGGTCTTTGCAGTCAAAGAAGACCGGGAACAAGCTAAGTTCTACATGCTCGAAATGCTGCCCTACCCGTCAGGGGAGCTTCATCTCGGACATGTGAGGAACTATTCGTTAGGCGATTCCATAGCCCGTTTGAAGAGTCTCCAGGGGTTTAATGTTTTGCACCCGATCGGCTGGGACGCCTTTGGCCTGCCTGCAGAGAACGCGGCGATCGAGCGGAAGGTGCCCCCCGAAGACTGGACCCTGAACAATATTGCGCGGATGAAAGAACAGTGTCAGCGGATGGGATTCTCCTACGATTGGGGTCGAGAGATTGCCACCTGTCTTCCCGAATACTACGGTTGGAATCAGTGGTTCTTCCTGCAGATGTTGAAGAAGGGTCTGGCCTATCGGAAGAAGGGGCAGGTGAACTGGTGCAACCAGTGCCAGACGGTGCTGGCTAATGAGCAAGCCGCCAACGGAGTGTGCTGGCGAGACGGAACCGAGGTTGTCGTCAAGGAGTTGGATGAATGGTGCCTGCGCATCTCGGACTACTCCGAGGAGCTTCTCGTGTCTCTGGAAACACTTCAGGATTGGCCGGAGAAAGTCCTGGCGATGCAGCGGAACTGGATTGGCAGGTCCGAAGGTGCCCAAGTTCGTTTTGATCTGGATGCAGGAGGTCAGGTCGAGATCTTCACCACCCGGGTTGACACCATCTTCGGCGCCACTTTCATGGTTGTCGCTCCCGAACATGGACTGGTGAAAGATTGTCTGGATGATCCGGTGTACGGTTCGGATCTAGAGTCATTTGTCGAGAAAATGCGTCGTGTGGACAAAAGGGCTTGCACCGATGAGGCGGCAGAGAAGCTCGGCCAATTCACCGGGAGATATGCGCTGAACCCGTTCAACAGTGAGAGAATCCCCATTTGGGTTGCGAATTTCGTCCTGATGGAATATGGGACCGGCGCGATTATGGCGGTACCTGCTCACGATGAGCGTGATTTCGAGTTTGCCACCAGATACGGGATTCCGATCAGGCCTGTGATACGGCCGGAAGACGGAGACCTTACCTCACCAATGGATCAGGCTTTCACCGAGTATGGCGTTCTGCAGGACAGCGGCCAGTTCAGTGGACTCTCCTCAAAGGATGCCCTCAGCAAAATGGCGGATTTTGCAGAAGAGCGGGGCTTCGGGAGTCGGAGTATTTCCTACAGGCTGAAAGACTGGGGGATCAGTCGACAGAGGTTTTGGGGAACGCCAATCCCGATCATCTACTGTGAAAATTGTGGCACCGTCCCGGTTCCCGAAAAAGATTTGCCGGTCGTTTTGCCCAGAATGGAGAGTATCGAGCTGGGCGGATCCCCGCTTGAGACTGTCGAAGCATTCTTGAGAGTTGAGTGCCCTGCCTGCGGCGGTTCTGCCCGGCGCGAAACCGATACCATGGACACCTTCGTCGATAGTGCCTGGTATTTCTACCGTTATGTAGATCCCGGAAACCCGGAAGAGCCGTTCGGGCGGAGTCTCGTTGACTACTGGTTTCCTGTGGATGTCTACATTGGGGGAGTCGAGCATGCCGTCATGCACCTGATCTACATGAGGTTCTTCACCAAGGTCATGAGAGACCTCGGGTTGGTCGATATGGACGAGCCGGTGAAGAAGCTCTTTACTCAGGGGATGGTTCTGAAAGATGGGTCGAAGATGAGCAAGTCGGTTGGCAATACCGTGCCTCCAGATGCGATCGTCAAAGCCCACGGCGCTGACGTACTCCGGCTATTCATTCAATTTTGTGCTCCGCCTGAAGGCGACCTGGACTGGAATGAGCAGGGTTTGGAAGGGTGTTCCAGATTCCTTCGTCGATACTGGCGGTTCGTCCAGCGATTCCGTGACCTGCTCGAACAGGGAAGTGGAAGCCAACCGGCAGAGCTGACTGATGAGGGAAAGCAGTTGCTTCGGAAGCTCCATCAGAGCATCCGAAAGGTCACCGAGGACATTGAGCGAGTTCACCAGAACACCGCTGTGTCGGCAATCATGGAGCTGTCGAATACTTTGCATGAATATGTGGATAGAGAAGATCCGGATCCGGCTTTGCTGTACGAGGTGGTGAGTAAAATGACAGTCCTGCTTTGGCCCTTCACACCGCACATTGCCGACGAGATCTGGGAACAACTCGGGCATGACGAAACGATAGCCGGGGTTTCATGGCCTTCATTCGATGCCGAGTTGGCTCGAGAGGAAGAGATCGAAATTGTCATTCAGGTGAATGGGAAGGTGCGTTCGAAATTCTTCGCGCCTTTGGAGATCTCTAAGGACGAGATGGAATCCCGTGCGTTGGCTGACGAGAGGGTTACCGCTCTAATCGGCGAAAGAACGGTGCGAAAAGTGATTGTCGTTCCCGGTAAGTTGGTCAATATTGTGGGCTAGATTAGTTATGAATCCTGGTTGGGTTCGGTTCTTTCACTGCTGCGTCTTCATTCTGCTGCTCGCTGGAGTCAGTTGTGGATACCGGGTGGCGAGTAAGAATCGCTTGACGGCCTCCTATGGGTCAATCTCGGTCAAACCGCTTGTGAACGAGACGACGACCTATGAAGTCGAGCAGATCCTGACCCGCTCGCTCGTCAGTGAATTTGTCCAGCGTTCCAATCTCTCCGTTGTCAACGATCCACACCGGGCTGACCTGGTCATGGAAGGAAGGATCAATCGCGTTAGCGTGAGCCCGATGACCATTGGCCGTTCCGGTTTTGCATCCACTTTTCAGGTGATGATCACGGTGAGTGTGGTACTGAAAGCACGGGAATCTGGTGCAACGGTGTTTCAGCAGAACAACCTCCTCTTTCGAGACCAATACGTTATCAATGTTGAGGTGGAAGAGTTCTTTTCAGAGCAGAATCCGGCGCTTGGCCGGATTGCCAGTGACTTTGCTACGAGTGTGGTTACAACCGTGCTTGAGGATTTCTGATCTGTAAGGGCTGGGGACTGGGAGCTGGGAACTGGGGGCTGGGAGCTGGGGGCTTAAGAGTAACCACGAAATCACGAAAACACGAAGGAATCCGGGTCGCATTGGCACTTTCTTCCTAGTGACTTTGTGATCTCGTGGTTCATTCCGGATTACCGCCACTCGCGGCATCTAGGGACTGGGAGCTGGGGGCTGGATGAACAAAGACTGATTGGAATATGAATCTGGCAGAGTTTACCAAGGCTATCGAGAATCCAGCACCGGTCTATTTACTGGTGGCTCCTGACGATTACTCCCGGTCGCAGGTGCTGGAGGTATGTGAGCAGAGAGTCGAACCCTCAGCCCGCACTTTTGACTGGGCGGTTTTCAATCTGAGTGATGACAGCCCGGAAGAGGTGGTTGGTGTGGCCCGCACACTTCCCTGGATGACTACACACCGCTGGGTGTATGTCAGGAATGCCGAGATGGGCGAGAAGGTTCTCGCGAAGTATCTCGAGGACCCTTCGCCGAGGACGGTTCTGGTCCTGGAGGCTTCGAAGGCAGTCAAGAGCTGGAAGGGGGCCATTCGAGTTGAAACCGGGAGGGGGCAGAACGCGACCGCTTGGATTAGGCAACAGGTGCAGAGTCAGGGCTACTCAATTGATCCGCGCGCAGCCTCGATGCTCGTGGAAATGACAGGAGAGGACCTTCAGGAACTGAACTCGGAGCTTGAAAAGCTTTTCTTGCTGGAACTCGAGGGCAGGAAGATAACCATCGACTCCGTTCTACAGCTGACCATGGAGGCCCGCGAGAAGGATATATTCGATTTGATCAACGCGATTGCAACCCGTCGCCGGGACGTGGCGCTGAGGGTCCTGGAAAGGTTACTCTCGAAGGGAGCCGCGCCCCAGCAGATTATTCCGATGCTCTACTGGAGCTTCTCCAGACTCTTAGTGGCCAGGGAGAGACTTGATAGGAGAGACAACTTCGATCGGATCGTGCGCAGCTTGAAGATATTTAGCTACCGAGGCAAGGAACGACAGATCCGGAATTACTCTCATCACTTCGTCACCGGGTTGGTGCTGAAAATGCGGGAGGTGGACCGACTCTGCAAGACAACAAGCGTTGATCCGAGGTCTCTTCTTGAGAGAGTCATCGTTGACATGTGTCGAGTGTGACTCGTATAATCCCCTTTTTCAACTTTGACCAGAAACCGATTAAGATATAGGGAGTTATACAGGGATGCCTAACATAAAGTCTGCGATTAAGCGGATGCGACAGAATGAGATCAGGCGCATGAGGAACCGTAGCAGACTCTCCGAAATGCGTACTGCCGTCAAGAGATTTCGTCGCTTGGTGGCAGACGGTCAGCTCGACGAAGCGCGTGCGGCCCTTCCCTCTGTGTATTCCGTGATCGATAGAACAGCCCGGCACGGTGTAATCCACCGGAACACCGCAGCTCGAAGTAAATCAAGACTTTCCAAACACCTAGCCAGTTGAAGAAGCTCACACTGCCAGAACAGGGCGCGGAAATTCTCTTTGATGTCCGAGACGAGAATATCCACCTCCTGGAGTCCCTCTTTGATGTGCGGATTTCCGCGAGAGGGTCGAGTGTCACCATCGAGGGCCAGGAGGAAGCGATTGGCAGTGTTGAGCGGATTTTCCAGGATTTTTCCCATCTTGTTTCTGACGGAGTAGAGTTTTCGAACGGTGAACTTGCGGAGGCGTTTCGCCAGATCGCACAGAGGTCTGCGGAAAGCCTGCGAGAGCTTTTCCCAAGGAGAATTGTTGTCAGAACTCCAGTCAGAGAAGTAGTCCCCCGTTCTCCGAATCAGGTTCGATATTTGCAGGAAATGGAACGCAGTGACCTGGTTTTCGGGATAGGTCCGGCAGGTACGGGGAAGACTTACCTGGCCGTTGCCATGGCTATCTCGATGCTGCTTCGGAAAGCTGTGCGCAGGATCATTCTGGCTCGGCCGGCTGTGGAGGCCGGTGAGAAGCTCGGTTTTTTGCCTGGAGACATGCAGGAGAAGATCAATCCGTATCTTCGACCCCTCTATGACGCTCTCTATGACATGCTCGATGCCGAGAAAGTGCAGAGACTCATCGATCGAGGTGTGATCGAGGTGGCGCCAATCGCCTTCATGAGAGGTCGAACCTTGAGCAATTCCTTCATCATCATGGATGAGGCTCAGAACTCGACTAGTGAACAGATGAAGATGTTCTTGACTCGAATCGGGTTGAATTCCAAGACAGTGGTGACGGGAGATGTGACTCAGGTCGATTTGCCGTCAGGTCAGAAATCCGGCTTGATCGAATCGGCGCGTATCTTGAAGCACATAGGCGATATTTCGTTCTGCCACTTTGACCACAGGGATGTTGTTAGACACCACCTGGTGCGGTTGATTATCCAAGCCTATGAGAAGGTCGATCAATAGTATTTCACCGCCCTTCGTGCCGCTGGTTTAGGACAGAGGAATTGTGAATTCGCGGAGTATTCTCAGGGGGAAGGATTCAGTATGAAGCATGTGGTTCTCCTTTGTGGAGGTAGATCCGCTGAGCACGAAGTTTCTCTAGTTTCCGTCCAGTTTGTGATGAAGAGTCTGGACAAGCAGCATTTTCGCGTTTCGGTGGTTGGCATCAACAAAGACGGCTCGACGATGTCAGCAGCCGAACTCCGGGCAGGGCTGAAAACGGCGGATTGGCCAGGGGTCGAGTTCCCGGAAGTGGATGGATGGATCGCCTTCTTACAGAAGTTGAACCCGGATAAGGCGATCGTCTTTCCGGTTTTGCACGGTCCGTTCGGAGAAGATGGCACCGTGCAGGGAGTCTTCGAGGTCTTGGATTTGCCTTACGTCGGAGCTTCTGTGGGCGGGTCGGCAGTGGGAATGAACAAGGCATACTGCAAGGCAATTCTCAAGTCCGCAGGATTGCCCGTACTTCCCTCTCTAACCATAGATCTGGAAGGATGGAAGAAATCAGCGTCGAACATTCTGGAGAAGGCTTCCACAGAATTGTCGTTTCCGCTGTTTGTCAAGCCGGCGAACATGGGTTCTTCAGTGGGAATCAGTCGATGCCTTGATCGGGAAGACCTGCGCGCCGGGATCGAGAGGGCATTGGATTACGATGATTTCGTTCTCATTGAACAGGGCGTCGATGCCAGAGAGATCGAGGTTTCGGTCCTGGGTTCGCTGGACCCAAGAGCCTCTGTGGCCGGGGAGATCATTCCAGACGACGTGTTCTACAGCTACGAGGCAAAGTACATAAGTGGCTCGAGCAGGCTGGTCATTCCAGCGCAGCTTGAATCTGAACAGGCGGAAGAGATCAGCCGGGTGGCAGTCCAGGTTTTCAAGGAACTTCAGCTGGAAGGAATGGCACGGGTAGATTTCCTGGTGGAGAAGGAAACCGGTGCGATCTGGGTCAATGAGCCGAACACGATTCCGGGTTTCACGGATATCAGTATGTATCCGAAACTCTGGGAAGCTTCGGGTCTGTCTGCGGACCAACTGCTTTCCGAACTTGTAGAGGTTGGAGTTCAGAGGTATCGGAGGCGCTCGCGTCTCAAGGTAGACCGATAAACCAAAAGGTTCTTGAACCTTTCTATTGGTTCTGCTAAATTCAAACTAATTAGATGCTGACATACATCGCGTCTCAATCTTGGAAATCTGTAGACAAATCCATTAGCAAGGGGGAAACAGATGGACGATTTGGCTGCCAAGGAGTATCTCCTCGAAAACGACTCGCAGTTTCAACAATTGGTGAATGAGCATCAGAAGTTTGAGCTTCAGCTGGCCGAATTCACGGGGAGGCCCTTTCTTACTGTAGAAGAACAGTTTAGGGAGACTATCATTAAGAAGAAGAAGCTTGCATTGAAGGATCGTATGCAGACGCTTATACTGCGCATTCGGACGCAGGGTTCAGTGAACTGAGGAACGGTCTAGTATGATTTTTGAGCCTACTGGTGGACATCTTGGAATGGTTGTTCTCCAGTAGGCTTTTTTTGTTGGGTTATCCAAAAGCACGGCAAGAGGAGGAACGACGTGTCGTCTCCATTCGATGCTGTCTTTCCCTGAGGATCGTGTCCTTGACGCTCGAGGGACGAAGGCGAGTGTACTGAAACGAATGCCCAATCACAGGGTATTTCCAGACGGGGGTACTTGGGGCACGACTTGCTGAAGGCACCGGCCTGAATGTGGATATATGGCCAGAGAAGGTTACATTTTTCTGCTTCCCCTGCTTGCCTTGGCGGTAATCGCCTGGGCAGTGGGCCTGGTCTATTTAGCCTTTGTGTTTCTGGCTGGTGGAGCCTTTGTCGGGTTCTTTTTTCGCAACCCCTCTCGAGACATTCCTGAGGATCCCAGGTTGATCGTCAGCCCCGGGGATGGACGGGTCATCCGGGTCGAGCCGGGGGAGGAAGGGACCCAGGTATCGATATTCCTTTCGGTCTTCAACGTACACATCACTCGAGCCCCAATTCAGGGCGAAATCACGAGGCTTTCCCACAGAAAAGGACGGTTTTATTTGGCCTTTGATGAACGAGCTTCTGTGGAAAACGAGCAAGTTGTGTTTACAATAGAGGGGGAACACAACGTTACTTTCTCTTTGATCGCCGGCCTTGTGGCCCGACGAATCGTGCCTTGGAAGCACGAAGGAGAGATGGTTAGCAGAGGCGAAAGAATCGGTTTGATTCGTTTCGGAAGCCGTGTTGACATCTTGATTCCTGGTGACTGCGACGTTCGAGTCAAGCAGGGAGACAAGGTTCGTGGCGGATCCTCGATTCTGGCCTCCTGGAGTGAAGAAGATGAGGCTGGATAAAGTCAGTAGCGATTCAGTACCACGGCTTCGGAAGACGAAGAAACTCCGAAGATCGATCTATTTGCTGCCCTCGATGTTCACAGTCGGGACCATTTTTGCCGGGTTCTTTGCAGTCATTTCTACTTTCCATGGCGACTATGGTCCGGCTGCAGTAGCGATCGGAATTGCAGTAGTTCTCGATGGTCTTGACGGGAGAATTGCGAGATTGGTGGGAGCTACCAGTGATTTTGGTGTTCAGCTTGATTCTCTGGCAGATGTAATCAGCTTCGGACTCGCGCCCGCAGTTTTGGTCTATGCCTGGGGACTTGAGGATTTTGGCAACTTTGCGCGAATGGCTGCCTTTGTCTTCCTGATCTGTGGTGCAATGCGCCTGGCACGCTTCAACGTTCAGGTCGGTGACTTACGCCATTTCGCGGGGTTGCCGATCCCGGCGGGGGCAGGAATGATTGCTGCAACGGTACACCTGTTTGGCGATCCGATCGATTCAGCCGTGTTCAAGTATGCTCTGATCTCGATGGTCTACGTGGTCGGGCTACTGATGATCAGTACGATCAGATACCCTTCTCTGAAACATGTCAATCTGACTCGTGGTAAATCTCACTTGAACGTCCTGGTCCTGGCACTTATTGTTGCCGGAGTCATTTGGTATTCGCAGCAGTTTCTCATGATTATAGCCACCGTTTATGTATCAAGCGGTCTGGTGGGGAGGGTCTACCGAACGATTCGCTCTTCGGTTAGGCGATCAGAGAAGTATGCTGCGAACAGGGCGAAACTGGATTAGAATCGGGTTTCCAGTGCCCAATTTCAAACTCTCGGGGTTCGCCGGCCGTGGGCCCTTTGTCCTTACCGCACGATATTATACCTGGAGTGAAGAGATTCTTTGGCTTGAACCATGGTAGAGAGTTCTGAGGCTCTGACACTTCGAACCTACGAATTTGGTGAGGCCAACAAGATCGTTGTGTTCCTGACGAAAAGTACGGGCCTCTTGCGCGGTGTTGCGTACGGAGCCAAGAAGTCGAGGAGCCGGTTCGGCTCGAGCTTGGAGCAATTGACGTGGGTACGAGTGAATTTCAAGAGAAAAGAGCACGAGGACTTGGTCGTGTTTCAGAATTGTGAGATCATCCGGCCTTCACCGGTGTTTAGGTTGGGTTTCGAGGAGAACCTGCACTGCAGCTATTTTGCCGAACTGATCGTGGAGTTTGTTCGTGAAGAGGTCGAAAGTGAGAAGCTTTTTCGACTGACCAATGCGGTTCTTGAAGCTATCGGAACCGTTTCTATTGAACTCCTGGCACGATACTTCGAATTCTGGGTGTTGCGGCTGGAAGGTGTTTTGCCGGCTCTGGGCACCATACTCCCGGAAGAACTCGCGAGTAAGGCACTCCGAGTGTTGAAATTGCCTCCTTCCGAGTTAGGAAAGGTCACCCTGACTGATCAGGAAATTGCTCAGTTAGCAAGCACTACCGAGAAGTTGATAGAATACCAGCTTGAGAAACCTCTGAAGGCGAAGCGAATGTTGAAGGAGCTCCTGTAGTAATCCAACTGCGGGGAAAGGGGATTAAACTAAGGCGAGAGACAGGACTGCAGGACACATTGTGTTGCGGAGCGGCGTGACTTTTGTCTGCTGCAGGTCTTAGAGCACCAGACGTTGCTTTCACATAGCGGCTCGGAAGGCCCTCTGAGTCGGAATCATCTGTCCAAACTGGTTGAGTCATAGGAAGAAAGGATGTGGCGCCTCAACTTTGAGATCACATTCCTTGGATCTGTTTGGATCCCCATTTGATATTCGCAGCTGAATGCTGGGTTTGTTGGAAAACAATATGCGGACGTTTCAGGGAATTATTCATAACTTAAGTGAATTCTGGATGGAATACGGGTGCGTAATGCAGCAGCCGTACGATGTTGAAGTAGGGGCCGGCACGATGCATCCGGAAACCTTCTTCAGGGTTTTGGGACCTGATCCATACCAGGTTGCCTACGTTCAGCCTTCCAGACGCCCGACCGACGGCCGGTATGGCGAAAACCCGAACCGCGTTGATCGTCACTACCAGCTGCAGGTCATCCTGAAGCCTGCGCCGGAGGATGTCCAGGACGTGTATCTCGAAAGCCTTCGAGCACTGGGAATACCGCTCGAAAAGAACGATCTGAGATTTGAAGAGGATAATTGGGAAAGCCCGACTCTGGGAGCCTGGGGTATTGGGTGGCAGGTCTTGCTCAACGGGTTGGAAATAACTCAATTCACCTACTTTCAGCAGGCCGGAGGCGTGGACTTATACCCGATTTCAGCTGAGATTACCTATGGGCTGGAACGTATATCAACCTTCATCGCTGAAAAAGAGAGCGTCTATGACCTGAGTTGGAATGATCGCTTCACCTACGGTGACGTCAGACACAGGGAAGAGTACGAGTTCTCCAGATACAACTTCGAGTTAGCCGACAAACAGATGCTTTTCCAGCTGTTTGATCTTTACGAGCAGGAATCGCTTAAGTGCCTCGAGGCGCATTGCCTCCTACCGGCCTACGATTATTGCTTGAAGTGCTCGCATGCGTTCAACCTGCTGGACAGCCGTGGAGCTATCAGTGTGACGGAAAGGGTCGGGATTATTAACCGGGTACGCCACTTGGCGGTAAGCATTGCACAACAGTACGTGAAGGGTGATGAGTAACAGATTTCTCTTTGAGCTTGGGACGGAAGAAATCCCGGCATCTATGATCCAACCGGCGTTGCAGCAGTTGCTGGATGCTTTTGCAGCCCTGTTCGAGGAGAATGAGGTGAAGTTCGAAGAGCTGAAGGCATATTGTACCCCTCGTCGACTTGCCATAATTGCAGGAGGACTACCCGAACGCAGTCCGGATAAAGAGGATGTGGTGTCAGGGCCCCCCAAGGCAATTGCTTTCGGATCTGATGGGCTGCCAACCCAAGCCGCCGAAGGGTTTGCACGGAAACAAGGCGTAGCGGTCGAAGACCTGATCGTACTCACCACTGATCGAGGAGAGTACTTGGCGCTACGAAGGCTTGTTGAGGGTGATCCTCTTCCTGACATTCTGGGAAAGTCGATTCCAGAAATCATTGCTTCAATCTCCTGGCCAAAGAGTATGTACTGGAATGAAAGCAGGT
>JAUWTT010000599.1 GCA_030614585.1 Acidobacteriota bacterium | reverse complement strand
CCGGGGTCAGCGCGACCTGCCACTCTAACTTCCCGGAAAGGTCCAAACTCAGGACGCTGTCTTTTCCGTCGACCGGTGCGGTTACGATGATCGTTTTACCCCAGACGATTGGAGTCGAGAATCCCCGGCCCGGCAACTCGAACTTCCAGGCTAGACTGTCGTTGTTGGTCAACTCCTCCGGATAGCTCCCAGACCCAGTGCTGCCGGAGAAGTCGGGGCCCCGCCAACTGGGCCAGCTAGCCTCGGGTGCCTGGGCGGCAAGACCGCCGGTTAGAACAACCAACCAAACCAGAGTCTGAAAGTATTTGTGTTTAGACATGAATTCACTTCCTCCAGCAAACGGATACGATTCAGATGCATCCTTTGAATCGTCCTGGTTATGAGGATAACTGAGGGCGTTCGGCGAAGAAAGAAGAAAGATTTCGCGGAGGTCGAGTGTTGAGGATCTGTTGCTCAAACCGCAACAGCCCGAGCTCGAAGCTTGAAATCCGAAGCTCGAACCAAGCTCAAAATGAGAAAGTCTAAGGTCTAAACGCTTTGAAGTGACCATTTCTAAATAGCTTATTAGTGCCAGCCTGTTTCATTCTTCCTTCTTGTGACGATGGAATAACCTTACTTTTGAAGAATCAGGAGCTTGACATCTGATGCGAGCGTATTTATCATCATATCATCATGAGCAGAACGACTGTGGATATAGATGATCCGATTTTGGAGGAAGTCAAACGATTCAGGGATCAAGAAGGAAAGTCGCTCGGGCGAGTGATTACAGACCTGTTGGCTTGGGCGATTGCAGACCTGAACAAGCAAGAGGACCAGGATTCGGAATTCGAGTGGACAGCCCGCTCGCTGGGAGCCCGGATCCAACTGGAAGATAAGGATGTCCTCTATCGTGTTTTGGACAGGGAGTTCGACCAGTGAGTTTTGCTATTGATGCAAATGCTCTGCTGTATGCATCGAATCGAGAGAGTCCCAATTGGGCAACGGCTACTCGAATACTTGCTGAATGCGTAACTAGAAAGGAAGTGTTCTATTTGCCTTGGCCAGTCATCATGGCTTATCTCCGCATCTCAACACACCCTGCCATCTTCGTATCACCACTGACACCAGCCGAAGCCACTGGGAATGTCAGGGTTCTCCTTCAAGTTCCTCATGCTAGAGTTCTCTCGGAGGGTCCACGGTTTTGGGAGGAGTACCAAAAGGTGACAAATTCTATTGTCGCTCGAGGCAACCTGGTTCCGGATGCGCATATCGCCGCTTTGCTACTCGAGCACGGTGTTAAAGAGATTCTCACGAACGATACTGATTTCCTGAAGTTCCCTTTCCTCAGGGTCATCAACCCTTTCGAATAGAGAAATCACTCCTCCAATTTGATTCCGGCCCCATCAGCGGAGATTATCTGCCAGCATCAGTTCCGACTCCCACAATGGGCGCTTTCTGAAGAGAAGCTATTTGTCGTCAACTGAGAGGTACTGAAACTGAGGCAGTTGCCGCACTCTAATGCCTGTTCCTCCGGTGCAACTTGGAGGAAGATCCCCATGCAGCGCTCTGTATCGGCCCAGCGGTGACCGTTATAGCCCCAGCCTGCCGCCTCACTGTCCAGCTCCTCAAGCACTTTCAGATAGAAAGAAACGAGGCTCCCTGCTGATTTCTCGAAGTGTACTGAAAACTCTCTCGGGTCTCCCCCAATCACTCCAGACTACTTCCTCAAGAGGCAGGACCACACTTTCGCGAGTCGCTCTCGTTAAGATCGTTTTCGAAAAGTCGAAAGACGGGACACAATGAAACAGTTTCTGAATTGAGGTCTTGCTCATTCCTGTTTTGAGATTACGCTGCAAACCCAATAGAAAAGATTCGAAGTAATCGAAGTAACCGGGAAGCAGTCGCTTGCCTTTCATCCAGAAGAGCTTGCCTGTTGCAGCAATTATCATGGTATTCCAAAAGTACCCCTGCGAAAGCCACTTGGCAGCATCTTCCTTTGATGGTTTTTCGTGAAAACTCAGCACTTCACGGGCAACTCCATTTGTCGGAGAGTGTCTTACGAGACTTGGACCGGGTTCGATCCAGCCATAATCGGTCTCCGGCATGTCGGGCCGGGCTCCCAGTAGAACCAACCTGTCTGGATGTTCTTCAACCAATCGCTGAGCTCTTTCCACCTGTTCGAGAAAGGCCGAACGAGGACAGATGAAATGGTCCGAAGGAAAGATAAGTACCGTTGCATCAGGGTCTTGCGCCAGAATGTAGCTGATCGCAAGGTAGACTCCGGCGCCGGTACCTCTTGATACCGGCTGTTCAATGATTGGGCCCCTGATATCCTGATCTTCCAGGTACTTACGGTGACCGGCACCGATCACTGTCACGCTTCTTTCTTCACCTACCAGCTCAACCGCACGATCAAATGTGTGTTCGACCATTGATCGGTTTCCGCAGAACGTTACGTACTGCTTCGGACAATGGGAACCGAGACAACGCTCGATCAGGGGTTTGATCCGTGTTCCTTCGCCTCCAGCTAAAATTATTACCCAGCATCTTCCTGTCATATTTCCTCCGCGCAGCAAAGTGTGATTAAGGATGTGATTTGATTGCTGGACTTCATTGCAACATCTGTTCCATTCGCGAGATCTGTTCTCCCGATGGTTGATTCCCGTGGTGGAGAGCCTGTTTGAGGAGGAATGGACGCTAACTAGAGCCAAACGCGAACCGTCTTCAGGTTTGCTGAATCGGGGAAATTCTCCCTGCCCAGGGAGACTGGAAACAACTGGCCTTTCCCATTAGTCGTTTAGCCGGCCCTGTAAAGAAGCTTTCACCCGCTCTTCCTACCAGGGCTGCTTGCCTGGAGAATCTAGCTTCCCTGCCCTCCACAGTTACTACCCACCGGTATCTTTTTGGAAGACTTGCGCAGCAAGCGCCAGTTGGTAAGAATTGCAGGTTGGATCTACTCGGTAAATTAGTATGAGAATCAGATTACTTTTCTTTT
>JAUWTT010000585.1 GCA_030614585.1 Acidobacteriota bacterium | reverse complement strand
CTCCGCTAAAGTCTCGTCCGCGTGAGTCGGTGGGCCCCCATTTTTGACGTCTACTGAGCACCGTAAAACCTGGACAGGTTATGGCGTCAGGTCAGAAATGCGAGAATCCAGCCTGCCGGTCAGTTCCCAGCCCGTAATACGCTCCCAACAACCAGGGAATTGCCCAAAGCACTGACTCCATCGCCAGAGTCTCCCAGGCGCATTAGATAATTCCGATTTGTTCCAGGAACGAGGTCCCGTATTCCCCTTTTTGAAACTGAGGGTGCCGAATGATTCTTCTTTGCAGAGGAATGGTAGTCTCGATTCCCTCAATAACAAAGAAGTCAAGCGCGCGCCCCATCCGTTCCAGGGCCTCCTGTCGATCTGACCCGTGTACGATCAGCTTCGCGATGAGTGAATCGTAGTGGCTCGAAACCTCCCAGCCTTGGTAAGCCGTGGAGTCAACTCGGATTCCAGGTCCGCCGGGAGAGTTGTAAGCCGTAATGGTCCCAGGGGAAGGCCGGAAGTTCTCCGGGTTCTCCGCGTTGATCCGGCACTCGATACTATGTCCGCTGAGGCGGATGTCCTCCTGGCTCAAGCTTAGCTTCTCTCCCCCTGCGATACGGATCTGCTCTTTGACAACATCGACTCCGGTGGCCATTTCCGTGACAGGGTGTTCGACTTGAACCCGCGTGTTCATTTCGATGAAATAGAACTCACCGTCTTGATCGAACAGGAACTCCACTGTTCCGGCACTTTGATAGCCGATCTGTTTCATCGCGTTCACTACTTCGGTTCCAAGTTCTTGCCGGAGTTCCTCTGTCATGAGTGGGCTCGGAGTTTCTTCTATCAGTTTCTGATGTCTTCTCTGAATGGAACACTCACGCTCGCCTAAGTGAACGGCTTGTCCATGCTCGTCCCCAAGAATCTGAAACTCCACATGGCGAGGGTTTTCCAGAAAACGCTCCAGGTAAACGTTGGCGGTCCCAAAGGCTCCCGCCGCTTCAGACTGAGCCATGTCAAGCGTCTCAGCCAAATCTTCGGGCTTTCGGACAATTCTCATTCCTCGGCCCCCACCCCCGGCTGAGGCCTTGATTATCAGGGGATAACCGATCTCATCGGCCATTTCCAGGGCAGTAGAGCTCTCTGCTTCCGTGATGAGATCCGACCCGGGTATGATTGGCAGTCCGGCCTTCGTCATTGTTTCTCGGGCGCGGGCTTTGTCGCCCATAAGTGCAATTACTTCCGGAGATGGTCCAATGAACTTGATGCCGCAGGTTTCGCACACTTCGGCAAAGTAGGGACTCTCGGCAAGATACCCGTATCCAGGGTGGATCGCTTCGACATTGGTAATTTCAGCGGCGCTGATGATACTCGGTATGTTCAGGTAACTTTCGTAACTCTTGGGCGGGCCTATGCAGACGGCCTCATCCGCAAATCTGACGTGGAGTGAGTGCCGGTCCGCCTCAGAGTAGACAGCAACCGTGGCAATTCCCAGTTCCTTGCAGGCGCAGATGACCCGAAGCGCTATTTCGCCTCGATTTGCTATCAGAACTTTATTGAACATATACGTGCCAGATATTGTTACCGCAAGCGGATCTTGAATAGTGCCTCGCCGAACTCAACGGGCTGTCCGTTCTCAACCAGGATCTCTACGATCTCACCGGCGACGTCGCTTTCGATCTGGTTGAAGATCTTCATCGCCTCAATGATACAGAGGACAGTGGACTTGCTCACCTTGTCTCCAACCTGCACAAACGGCTCTGCATCCGGCTTGGGCGTAATATAGAAGGTTCCGACGATCGGAGCTCCAAACACAAACAGCCCATCGTCCTCTTCCTCTGCCTCCGTGGGGGGGGAGGTGTGCTGCGCCTCAGGGGTAACTGCCTGGGCCTGAGCAAGGGTCAATTCAGATGTGGGCATGGGTTGATTCGGCGTGTTCCGAATGTGTAGTCGGACCCCTGACTTTTCCATCTCAAATTCCTCGATGCCAGAGGCCTGTATCAGTTCAAGTAATTCTTTAATTTCTTTGATATCCATCGAATCTCCTTAAGATGGCAATGGAGAAGTAAGGAGCAATTGTCTTTTCTTGAAACGTTTTAGTCAAGGCAGCCGGAATCCGAGAGCCAGTGGGTGGGCAGCAAAAGGGTGAAAGACTGCGGAACGAAAAAAGGCCCGCTACCTTGCCGGCCGAAATCAAGGCAAAGTAGCGGGCCTTTAGATTAGGAGATAACCAAACTAGTGTCTGACGATCTTGGGCGTAATGAAGAAAAGGATCTCGCGGGTTTCTTTGCCAACTGCGCTTCTCTTGAAGAGATGGCCCAACACGGGGATGCTCCCGAGACCCGGGACCTTATCTTCTGACTCGGTGTCGATTTCGACGTAGATTCCACCAATGACAGTCGTGCCTCCGTCGGTTACGAGCACCTTGGTCTGCGATTCACTGGTCAGGATTGTCGGAATTCCCAGAACCGTTCTGGTGAAATCCGGAATATTGTTCTCAACCCTGATATTGAGAAGCACCGTTTCCTCTTCCGTGATCTGAGGGGTGACCGTCAACCGGAGCGCTGCAACCTCGTATCGCACCGTCGTTGTGAAGTTCATCTGAACTGGGATCGGGATTTTCGAACCCTGTGTAATCACGGCCTCGGCGTTATTCTGGGCACTCACCCTTGGCTTGGAGAGAATTCTGGCTTCACCGTTGGTCTCACCGGCGGTGAGCGCAATATCCAACTGGAAGGTATCAAGCAGTTTACCTGTAGAGAACCCGATACCACCGACCGGCTCCTCGACTGGAGCAAAAACTGACAAGCCTCCGCGGTTGCGGTCACCTGGCGCACCAATCCGCATTCCGAGTTGGACACCTAATTCCCGCGCGAAATTCGTCGTCGCCTCAATAATCCTGGCTTCGATTTCAACCTGTTTCTCAGGCACATCCAGGATATCTATGAGCCCCTGGATCATATCGACGCTATCCCTGACGTCGGTAATGATCAGGGTATTGGTGCGTTCGTCGACGTTGATCTGGCCCCGCTGACTCAGTTGGTTCTCAAACGACGGAAGAATTCCTATTCCTGTCGCATAGTTCAATTGCCGGGTGATAGTCACTGTGTCCTGGGCGAAGAATGCCGCCTTCTTTAGATCGCCCTGAGATTCCTCTTCTTCCTGG
>JAUWTT010000534.1 GCA_030614585.1 Acidobacteriota bacterium | reverse complement strand
GCATGCGGCTAATGGGTACGGAATCAGAGGATGAAGGGCAACGGTAAATGGTGTGCGCTATGCAGCCGCCCGGCATTTGGGCTGATTCGAGTAGCCGGTTGAGAACCAAAGTGGTACAAGGATGCCGTGAAAACAAAATGAATCAAATCAAGAGGCATCCGGCAGGTCAAGAGGTCCGGAAACGGTGAGTCAGATGCAAAAAGTATTGACAGAGATCCGGGAGCGAATTGCCCTGGTGACGATTAATCGTCCCGAGGCTCTCAATGCACTCGACGAAGAGACACTCGCAGAACTGAAAACGGTTTTCGCCGAGTTGAAAGATGACAACTCGGCGGGAGCTGTTGTTTTGACCGGGGCTGGTGAGAAGGCGTTCATCGCCGGAGCTGACATCAATCAGTTGAAGGGCTTGGAACCTATGGCGGCGAAAGAGTTCTCGCGTCGAGGACAGGCTGTCATGGAAGTAATCGAGTCGTTTCCGAAGCTGGTGATTGCTGCCGTCAATGGGTTCTGCCTGGGCGGGGGCTGTGAAGTCGCGCTTGCATGCCATCTTCGGCTGGCGGGAAGAAAGGCCAGGTTTGGCTTGCCGGAAGTTAAGTTGGGTTTGATCCCAGGTTATGGGGGGACCCAGCGGCTTGCGAGGCTTGTCGGGAGGGGTGCTGCGCTGGAAATGATGCTTTCGGGTGACATGATCTCTGCAGACGAGGGGTATCGTATAGGCCTGGTCAATCGAGTGGTTGAAAATGAGGTTCTTGTCGAGGAGTCCATGCAGCTGGCGTCCCGTATCATTTCGAAGAGCCCGTCAGCGGTCAGATACTGTCTGGAGGCGGTCAACTCCGGCACTCAGATGCCGCTCTCCGAGGCTTTGGGCATGGAGTCAACTTTGTTTGGTCTGTGTTTCGCAACGGAAGATGCTGCCGAGGGCATTTCCGCGTTTTTAGAAAAGCGCAAGCCGGACTTTAAAGGAAGGTAGGGTGACACGTGAAAGAAATAGCAGGTGTGTTAGATGCTTCAGGACTGAAGTTGGGCATTGTTGTAAGCCGCTTCAACAACACCATTACGGAGAAGCTTCTTGAAGGCGGAATTGATGCCTTTGTTCGGTATGGAGGAAAGCGTGAGAACCTGACCGTGCTTCGGGTTCCGGGGAGTTTTGAGATTCCCTCAGGAGCTCAAAAACTGGCATCCACATTGAAATTCGACGCGATTGTGTGTATCGGTTGCCTGATTCGTGGGGAAACAGGTCATTTTGAATTCCTGGCTCGCGAGGTGACTCGAGGAATCGATCAAGTAGCTCTCAAGCACGGCCTTCCGGTGACCTATGGGATCATTACCTCGGACACGGTGGAGCAGGCCCTTAACCGTGCAGGTATCAAGCACGGGAACAAGGGGGTGGATGCCACCGTTGCCGCCATCGAAATGGCCAACGCGTTCCAGCAGGTTGAGGGGGAGTGAGCCGCAGAAAGGGTCGCGAGCTGGCGATGCAGATGCTCTTTCAGGAAGAGGCCGCAGGCTCCTCGGCCCAGGAAACGAAGGCGCTGTTCTGGGCTTCGCACAGCGCAACCCAACAAGCAAGGGATTTCGCTGAAGGCCTCTATGACGCTTCGGTGGAGAAACGGCGCGAAATCGATGAGTTGATCACCAGACACGCCCGGCACTGGAAACTGGAGAGGATCGCTGCCGTCGAAAGAAGTACTCTCCGAATCGCCATTACCGAACTACTGGCCACTGATACGCCCGGGGCAGTGGTTATGGACGAGGCGATTGAGATTGCGCGAAAGTATGGGAGCGATCGATCGCCGGAATTTGTGAATGGGATTCTGGATGCTGTTAAGAATGCTTTGGAACGGAGAGCTGAATGAGTGAAGCGCCTGATCATATTGAGCAGAGATACCGTAAGCTGGCGCAAATCCAGCAACTTGGACACGCGGCCTATCCACACAAGTTTGAACGTACGCACACAGTCGAAGAACTTGTCGAGGAATTTGGAGATGTCTCGGCAGAAGAACTTGAGACTCGATCAGTCAAAACTCGTACGGCAGGTCGCCTCGTGGCAATCCGGGGACATGGAAAAGCGAGTTTTAGCCATATTGGCGGCGGAGGGAAGCGGCTCCAACTTTATGTTCGCCAGGACCGTGTAGGTAATGAAAACTATGAACTTTACAGGCTGCTCGATGTCGGAGATTTTGTAGGCATCGAGGGAGAGATGGCAAGAACGCGCACCGGAGAGTTGACGGTTTTTGTGAATCAGGTGTTCTTCCTTTCCAAAGCTCTTCTCCCTCTCCCTGAGAAGTGGCACGGACTATCTGACGTTGAAACCAGGTACCGCCAGAGGTACCTCGATCTGATCGCTAATCCTGACGTTCGCGACATCTTTGTGGTAAGGAGCCGGTTGATATCGGCAATTCGGCGTTTCCTCGAGGAAAAAGACTATCTTGAAGTGGAGACTCCCATGATGCATCCGATTGCCGGCGGGGCGGTGGCTCGCCCTTTCAAGACCTTTCATGAAGCTCTTGGAATTCCCCTCTTTTTGAGGATCGCGCCGGAGTTGTATCTGAAACGGTTGGTTGTAGGAGGGTTTGACCGCGTCTTCGAGATCAATCGTAACTTCAGAAACGAAGGCATCTCAACACAACACAATCCGGAGTTCACGATGCTGGAGTTCTATCAGGCCTACTCAGACTACCGGGACCTGATGGATCTTACTGAGGAGATGCTGAAACGCGTCGTGAAGGACGTGACGGGAGGATTGAAAGTCGAATTCAGAGGACAGAAGATCGATTTCAACAACTTCGAACGTCTCACGATGCTGGAATCGATTCTTAAGTACTGGCCGGATGATGATCCTCCTCAGGAGGATGAGCTGAGGGATTTCGGAGCGATCAGAGACCTCGTGGCAGGGCTCGGGGAAAGCCTCGAGGGCGACGAGACTTGGGGCAAACTGGTCGCGATGCTGTTTGAGCGGATAGTGGAGGAAAAGCTGGTCCAGCCGACCTTCATTTACGATTTTCCTGTTGAGCTCTCACCGCTGTCGAAAACGAAGGATGAAGACCGGGCACTTGTCGAAAGATTCGAGTTTTTCGCAGGCGGTCTGGAGCTGGCGAACGCGTACAGTGAACTCAATGATCCGGATGAGCAGAAGCGGCGATTTGAGCAGCAAGGCGAGGAACGGGACAAGGGTGACCTTGAAGCACACGAAATGGATCAGGACTACGTCAGGGCCCTTCGCTACGGGATGCCGCCCACAGCCGGAGAGGGCATAGGAATTGATCGCCTCAACATGATCCTGACCAACTCCAGTTCGATCAGGGAGGTTATTCTCTTTCCCCACCTACGACCTGTAGCGAGTGCGGAGTGAAATTTGAACTGTTTGTAGCCCTCAGATATCTTCGTGCCAAGCGAAAGCAAGCGGTCGTTTCGATTGTCACGCTGATCTCTATTGTTGGGGTGACCGCCGGAGTCATGGCTCTCTTAGTGGCCCTGGCGTTGAATACCGGGATGCAGGAGGAGTTTCAGAAGCGGATCCTGGGGGTCACCTCGCATATCAACCTGCTAGGGCTTGGCGGAGTCCCTGTAACCGGTTACGAACGGTTGATT
>JAUWTT010000055.1 GCA_030614585.1 Acidobacteriota bacterium | reverse complement strand
GTTCAGCGCTCCCTGAAATTTGTCAAGTATCTTCCAGAATTCGGATGGCAACCCACGGTACTTACCTCATCAGCCGATTCAGCAGGGATTCAAGACACAGCCCTGCTCAAAGAGATCCCACTCGGGACTGAACTTCACAGGGTGTCCGCCCCTTCCATCCGTCGACTGCAGACCCGATGGGACACACGGAAACTCAGCAAGGCGGTAAGCCTTTTGAACTTGATCTTACAGGTCCCTGACGCCGATCTGCTATGGGCTCTGAATGCCTGGAAGCCGCTTGAAAGGATCATCTCTGAGAACCATCCAGAATTGATCTACACCACTTCGGGTCCTTACAGTAGCCACCTGCTGGGATTATGGGCAACTTCTCGTTACCCAATTCCATGGTTTGCCGATTTTAGGGATCCCTGGAGCAAGAATCTGGTAGTACCTTACCTGCCGGGCTATCGAGCGATTAATCGTATGCTCGAGCGCAGAGTACTGGCCAAAGCAAATCGAGTCGCCTGTGTTTCACAGCCATGGCTCGATGATCTGCAAGGAAACCTGGGCAGAGAGGCGGAGAAGTTTGTTTTACTGCCGAATGCGTATGACGAGACCGACATCGAGCCTCTGCCATTTCCAGGTGATTCAGAGAAATTCACCCTTACTCATCTCGGCTCATTTTATCGAAATCGGCGCCCCTTTCAGTTGATCGAAGCTGTCGAGGATCTGATCAGCCGGAAGCGGGTTCCAACTTCTCAATTGCGGATGGTCTTCGTCGGCAAGAATGCAAGGAAGTACGTTCCTTCCAGGCCACCCTATAAAGCCTACGATTATGTGCCGCATCGAGAACTGGACCGTTTTCGGCAAGCCACGAATGTCTTCCTGTTAATCCTTGATACCTCAGAAAAGAACCGCGGAAATTACAGTGGGAAGATCTACGAGCTTCTGGCAGCTAACCGCCCGATCCTGGCCATAGTCCCGAGAAAGGGCGTCGCTCACCAACTCATCGAGGAGACGCGGACTGGAGTAGCGGTCAGCGGAGATAGGACCGAGATCGCCGACGCAATTGAACGACTCTACCTCCAATGGAAAGACGGGAACGGCACTTGGAATCCAAACTGGGAGACGATCCACCAATATCAACGTCGCAAGATTACGCGCAGGTTGGCTGAGGAATTCAATCAGCTTGTTACTTCAGGAGAATCTGCTTGAGTCGAGCCCACGTCGTCATGCTCCTGTCCAACGCCTTTCGCCCTGACCCCAGAGTGAAGAGGGAGGCCGATGGACTAGTTCAGGCTGGTTTCAGGGTCACGCTGATCTGTTGGGACAGGGCAGCAGAACTATCCTCTTCGGAGTTGCACGATGGTATTGAGGTGATACGAATTCAGGACGTAAGATCAAGCCATGGGTTAGGTTGGAGACAGTTGTTTTATCTTCCTCGTTTTCTGAAAAGCGCGATTCAGCTGGGGGAGTCACTGCGACCCATGGCGGTTCATTGTCATGATCTGGATACCCTTTACGCCGGTTACGCTCTCAAGAAGAAACTCGGTTGCCCGGTGATCTACGACGCCCATGAGAACTACCCTGAATTGATGAAGGCATACCTGCCGGGCTTGCTTGTTTCAGGGCTCCGGCAGCTTGAACGCAGATTGAGCCGGAAAGCCGATCTGACCATAACGGCCAGTACTACTTTGCGAGATGAGCTAATCTCGCGTGGACTGAGGTCCGTTGTTACGTTGGGTAACTACCCGTGCCTGAGCGAGTTCAGAGCGATTGACAAGGCCAGACTGATGAGGGCGAGAGAAGAACTCGGGGTATCCCCGAAGACGGTCCTTGTAGCTTATGTTGGGGGGTTCTCGCAGAATCGTGCTCTGGTGCCATTTATTGAAACTGCCGAACTCTTGCCCAATGTTGAGTTCCATCTGTGGGGTGATGGACATCAGCGACCTCAAGTCGAGGCGTCAGTCTCTCAGTATCGCAACGCTCGGTACCATGGCTGGCTTCCTGTCGATCAGCTCCCGCTTTACTTTCAGGCAGCTGACATCATCTACTATGGGCTGAGACTTGATGACGCGAGCGCTGCCTACAACGCTCCCAACACAGTGGCCCAGGCAATGGCAAGCGGCAAACCTGTCATCGCCACCGACATTGGTGACTTGGGCAGAATGATCAGAGATACAGGCTGCGGCATCCTGCTCGACGAAGCAACACCCGGTGGAATTGCCGCCGCCGTGGAGAGGCTCTCGTCACCTGAGTTACGTGAGACCATGGGCTCCCGAGGCTTGGCCTCAGCAGTGTCCAAGTACAATGCCGAGATGGTACAAAAAAGGCTGGTTGCACATTACGAACAATTGACTGCTGGGGGTAGTGAGAGTTGAAAGTCCTCTGCGTGGTTGGGGCACGGCCCAACTTGATGAAGATTGCACCGGTCGTCAAGGCTTTGGCGCGTCGGGAAGAAATGATCGCGAAGCTCGTTCACACTGGGCAACACTACAGTGACTCGATGTCTAAGGTCTTCCTGGAGGATTTGGATCTTCCTGAACCGGATATCCAACTCCGAGCCAGAACTGGATCATCTGCCGAGCGGATCGCAAGCATCCTGGTTGGCTTTGACAGAGTTGTGAGTGAGGCAAAGCCTGACGCCGTGATCGTCGTCGGAGACGTAGACTCGACGCTGGCCGCTGCCATTGCCACCGCGAAACGTGGGACGCCACTTGTGCACGTGGAAGCGGGCCTGCGCAGCTTCGATCGAAGTATGCCCGAAGAAATCAACCGCATCATCATCGACTCTCTGTCGGATCTTCTCTTTACGACTTCACTGGAAGCCAACCGAAATCTGCAGAGCGAAGGAGTTGCCTCTGACAAAGTCCATTTTGTTGGGAACGTGATGATCGATACCCTTTGTGCGTACCGTGAGCACGCTAGGTTTCTGAAGACTCCTGCTCGGTTTGGGTTGGAGCATAACGGGTATGCACTCGTTACTCTCCACCGACCTTCAAACGTTGACGATCCTGGCGCTCTCTCCATTCTGGTAGACACACTGGTCAATCTTCAGAAACGCATTCCTATGGTCTTCCCGGTACACCCGAGAACGAGGAATCGCCTTCAAGACTTTGGCTTCATGCCAATCCTGGACGAGGCGCCGTATCTGCGTGTTCTGGAACCCCTCGGATATTTGCAATTTCTGGACTTAATGATGCACGCGCGGCTTGTGCTCACAGATTCCGGTGGAATTCAGGAGGAGACGACTTTCCTCGGCGTTCCCTGCCTGACACTGCGAACCAACACCGAAAGGCCTGAAACGATTACACATGGTACGAATGAGCTTGTCGGTACAGACCCAGATCGGATCATATCGGCTACGGTTGAGATTCTTTCGGGTGCTGGAAAGACCGGAAGCGTCCCCGACCTGTGGGACGGCCACACTGCCGACCGCATTGTCGAGGTCCTGGCGCAAAGTTACGGGTAACTCTCGTGCGTATTCTTTACATCTCACAATACTTTCCACCTGAAGTCGGGGCCACGCAAAACCGTGCCTATGAGATGGCTTGCGGCTTGGTACGAGCGGGTCACGAAGTGACGATGGTGACCGAGTTTCCCAATCATCCAACCGGAGTAATTCCTGCGCATTACCGAGGGAAGTTCTTCGAAAGTACCAGAATGGACGGGATCGAGGTCTTAAGGACCTGGGTGAAGGCATCGCCTTCAAGCAGCTTCTCCAGTCGGATGGCGTTCTACTTGAGCTTTTCACTGATGTCAGTGTTCGCCGGGGTCTTTAAGGCCCGGGGGCCGTTTGATCTTGTCTATGCGACCTCGCCGCCATTGTTCGTCGGCGGCGCCGGTTTGGCGACTGCCTTTCTGCTTCGGATCCCGTTCGTGCTTGAAGTTCGCGATCTGTGGCCGGAGTCGGCCGTGACGTTAGGGCAATTGAAAAGCCGGGCGCTAATAGCACTGGCTACCCTTTTGGAGAAAACGTGCTACCGCCAAGCTTCCCACATCGTTGTTACAGCCCAGGAAATGCACGATCACTTCGTTGACCGTGGGATATCAGCAGACAAGATCACCGTAGTACGCAACGGCTCGAATACCGAGGCGTTCCGTCAAGACCCTGGTGCCCGCCGACATATGAGGTCTGACCTTGAACTGGAAGAGTATTTCGTGACGTTATACGTAGGTTTACATGGTCTGGCCCAGGATCTCGATACTCTGTTAAATGTAGCCGAGAGCTTGAAAGAGGATCATTCGGAAATCCGGTTTGTACTGATAGGCGACGGCCCCAGGAAGCGCAAACTCCAGAAGGACTCTGAAGCAAGAGCTCTCACTAACATCTTGTTTCTACCGAGCCAACCTATGAAGCGAATCCCTGAGTTTATCAATGCAGCAGATGTCACATTGGCACCATTGATGCCCCCTCATTTGCTTGGAGCCATTCCCAGCAAGATTTTCGACTCAATGGCCTGTGGAGTTCCCGTAATAGTCGCGGCCGCCGGAGAGGCCAAACAGGTCGTAGAGGAAGCCGAAGCTGGGGTGGCCGTTGAGCCCGGCAATACGCATGCTCTGCGTGATGCGATTCTCCGCCTTTCCATGGATCCGGAAATCAGAGCGAGTATGGGCCGGAATGGCCGAGAGGCGGCAGAGGCAAGATACTCGAGAAGGATGCAGGCATCACAGTTGTCAGAACTTCTGGAAAGGCTCTGATCGTTTCGACCGAACTGCGTTTCCTTGGAAGAAAGCGCCTGGAGTCAGAACACTCCCGGTTTTCTTTTGGAAACAGCGCGTGGAATAATCGCAGACTTGGCGGCCCGCAAAGAAGAAAGACTTTTGAAGCAGAGAAAGGGAGTTCTTATGTCCGGAATTGGGCGGATGCCAAGACGTATTTGGCTTCTTCTCCTGTCCCTCGGACCTGGACTGTTCGGGATCGGGTACACCATCGGGACAGGAAGCGTGACGACAATGGTGAAATCGGGCTCCGAGGTAGGGTTGAGCCTGCTCTGGCACCTGTTCCTCTGTGCGCTTTTTTCCTGGGTCGTGATGGAAGCCTACGGCCGTTACGCCGCGGTAACCGGCGGAACTGCAATGCACAGCTTCCGAACTCAGCTTCCGTTCGGAGGACTGCTCGCGATCCTTATTATGGCCGGTATCGTCGTCGCCCAATGGAGTTCATATGCCGGAATTGTCGGGATCTGCTCAAGCGGGATCTATGAGACGGCCAGGCTTTTCTTCCCGACTCTCGCGGAACAGAACTACTGGGCGGTCCTCGCAATTGCGGTCGTGATCCTTATTCTTCTCTACCTGCTGATTCTCGTCGGGCGCTACAGCTTCTTTGAAAAGATCCTAGTCGTCCTGGTCACCATGATGGGTGTGAGCTTTCTGATTACTACAGTCATCGTTCTGCCGGACCCGCGGGAGATCGCGGCTGGTTTCATTCCCCGCCTCCCCGAGGTGGAGGGAATAGGGCTGCTTTTCGCGGCGTTTGTCGGCACCACCATGGCGGGCCCCACTTTTGTAGTTCGCCCTCGGACCATTAAAGGGCATGGATGGGGCAAGGAGAACCTTCGCGACCAATCTCGTGACGCGTTCGTTTCCGCCCTTCTCATCTTCTTAATCAGTGCCTCCATCATGATCTGCGCTGCGGCCATACTCCACCCCCAGGGAATAGTTCTCACGAAGGTTCTGGACATGGTTACAACACTGGAACCACTCGTCGGTAAGTTCGCAGTTGCGCTCTTTCTGGTGGGTCTGATTAGCGCAGGGCTTTCCTCGACCTTTCCTATCATGATGGTGGCGGCGCTTCTTATTGCGGACTATAGAAAAGGTGAACTCGACACGAACTCCACTCTCTTCAAGGCCCTCGCTGCCGTGGCTTGCTGTTTCGGTCTGACAGTGCCAATTCTTGGCGTCCAGCCGATCGCCGCCCAAATCGTGACCCAGATTGCAGCAGTCTTCGTCTTGCCCCTGGTAATCCTTGGCATTCTCCTGCTCGTGAATCGTAAAGATCTAATGGGAGCTCACCGGGCCGGAATAATCCTCAATTCCGGGCTGGTTGGTGCTTTCCTTTTCGCTTGTCTCGTCTCCTACAGTGGTGCCGTCGCCCTGAGCAGGCTGTTTTGAGGAGCTGGGGAATTGGGAGTTGGGAGCTGGGGACTGGGAGCTTCGTCGCTAGCTTAATCGTAAACTTTGTCGAAGTCCTGGAGGATTGATCTATCAAGTTTACGACAAAGCTTACGACAAGGTTTACGACGAAGCGTTCTGGGATCTGGAGACGCCAGCTACGACTGCTAACTCTAAACATCCATCACAATGTGTCGATTTTCAATCAGGACTTGACTGGGAGTGCAAACTGCGAACGAGGAATGGGCTCGGGGCCTGCCCTCCATAGTAAGATTAGGTGGTCATGGGTAACAAAGCGAAGAAGACTGGCTTGAGATTGATTCCCTGCGGCGAGAAGATCGTCTACGGTGGGTAGCTAATGTATCGATTTACCCGAAAACGACAGCGCAAGAGATTACAGACAGAACTGAGCATCACCTATTCGTATCTTGCACCACTTCTGAGCGACGATCGGCATCTAGGTCCACTGCAGCGAATCGGTGAAACCTTCATACAGCCTGAAGCTGCGTTTGTTACGGTCTCACTACCTCACTCTGAGTTGGTGCTTTGCGTGCTCGAAGGCAGGCTGGAGGTTGGAAACGCCGACGGACCGCTTCATGAAATGGAGGCGGGGGATGTCTATCGAATCTCTGCCCTTGAAGAGGCCGAGCTGACGTTCAGGAACCCCTCAGCACATAAGAAGAATCGGGTCCTTGAGCTATGGCTTTCAGCCGATTTGCCTGGGAAACCCCCAGAACCTGAAGGAGTCAGGCTCAACGTTGACCGGGGCTTCTTCAACTTCTTGCCGCTGGCATCGGGGCAGGGCCATGAGGACGCTGCTGTTCTTACAACCGAGTGTGCTGTCTATCTATCGAGGTTACGGCCCTCAGAGAATCTTATTTTCGAAACCGTCCTTTTCCGATCGGTTTACGTTTTCGTTTTGGACGGCGCAGTTCGGCTCGAAGATGACCGGCTGATAGGCGGAGACTCGGCTCTGGTTTTCGGCGAAGAGCGGATTCCGATGACGGCCCAGCAACAGAGTGTTGTCATTCTCATAGACATTCCTCTGGATGACGAAGAGAGGGAAATGGGCGCTGGGAACGGGTCCAACCACTAAGTCACAAGAGCACTATGGATTTTTGGTGTCCTTTGTGTCTTTGTGGTTAAGATTCCAAAGTTCCCAGTTCCCAGTCTTTCTGCTATTTTATTGCTTCGAAATGAATACCATGTCTGTCAGAGTCCGCTTCGCACCCAGTCCGACCGGCCACCTCCATATTGGCGGGGCTAGAACCGCGTTATTCAACTGGCTTTTTGCCCGTCAGAGCGGTGGCACATTTGTTCTCAGGATAGAAGATACTGACCAGCAGCGTTCAGACGAGGAAATGGTTCAAGGAATCCTGGAAGGTCTTACCTGGCTGGGATTGGACTGGGACGAGGGGCCGTTCTTTCAATCCGAGAGGCTGGACTTGCACCGAGCGGTCTGCCAACGTCTTCTCGAAACAGGATGGGCCTATCGCGATTTCAGCGCCCGGAATGAGGGGCCGGACTCCCACCGCGCCTTCCGTGACCTGAGTAGCATCGAGATGGAGGAGTGTTTGAAGGGGGGCGACCCGTTTGCGATCCGCTTTAAGGTACCCGAAGACCAGACGATTCAGTTCGAGGATCTCGTTTTTGGCCCTACTACGGTCGAAACGAATAACCTGGAAGACTTCGTCATCCTCCGATCTGATGGATATCCCACCTACCACCTGAGTGTTGTTGCCGACGACCTTGAGATGGGCATCACCCACGTGATCCGAGGAGCGGATCATCTGTCTAACACGGGTAAACACGTACTCCTGTATCAGGCTCTCGATGAAGTCGTGCCTACGTACGCTCACCTGCCGCTGATCCTGGGGCCGGACAAGAAGCGGCTCAGCAAGCGGCATGGTGCAACTTCCGTCACGGAGTATCGGGACCACGTTCTGCTCTCGGAGGCCGTGCGCAATTACATTGCTCTGCTCGGCTGGTCCTCGGGTGATGATTCGGAAATCTTCTCCTCTGATGAGTTGATCAAGAAATTCAATATCTCGAGAATCAGCAAAGCTAATGCTGTTTTTGACTACACAAAGCTCGAATGGATGAACAAGCGCTACATCTCCTCGTCTCCAGCTGAGACTTTGGAGGCCGGGGTTCGTGAGCAGCTTCAGAAATCTGGACTGTGGCGTTCCGAACTGGAAGAAGACGCGCGACCGTGGTTCTTGTCCGTGATCGATCTTCTCAAAACGCGCGTTCAGGCCCTCCCCGACTTCGCAGTTTATGGGAAAGCGTTCTTTACGGATGACTTCTCATACGATGAAGCAGCGGCTGCTAAGTACCTGAAGGCGGAGCAACGGCCAATTCTCACAGAAGCACTTACAGAGCTGAGGGATCGCTATGAACGGCTACCGGATTTCACACTCGAGAAGACGGAAGAGGTCCTCAGAGAGGTCGCAAACAAATACGAACTCAAGGCAGGCCAGTTTATCGGTGCAGTGCGTGTAGCCTGTACGGGAAGGGCTCAGGCTCCTGGTATCTTTGATGTTCTAGTCACCCTGGGACAAACGAATGTGCTAGCGAGGCTGGATCGCCTGATCCAGTATGTCGAATGAAGGATCCGTTTCTCTCAGTTGTGATGCCGGCCTTCAACGAGGAGTCCCGGCTGGAAGAGAGTCTGGCTAAGATTCTCGAATACCTAAACAGTCGGGAGTTCACCTACGAAGTCCTCGTTATTGATGACGGCTCCTCCGATCGCACTTTCGCCATCGCCTCCAAGTACGCGTTTGAAGGCGAAGGATCGCGCCTGAGCGTCTATCGAAATGAAGGCAACAAGGGAAAGGGCTATAGCGTTCGCAGGGGGATGCTTGAATCAAGAGGGCGTTTTGCTTTGTTGACGGATACCGATCTCAGTGCCCCGATCGAGGAACTCGAAAAGCTGGAGCCGCGGGTCTTCTCAGAGGAATGCGATATAGCCTTTGGCTCCAGGGATGTCACAGGTTCGCAGGTTGTCGTCCATCAGCCGTGGCTTCGGGAGAATGCAGGAAAAGGCTTCAATTGGGTGGTACGTTTGCTGACGGCACTGCCCTACAAAGACACCCAGTGCGGATTCAAACTGTTCAAAATGGACTCCTGCAAGGATATATTTAGGAAGCAGCGCATCGAAAAATACGCTTTCGATGTGGAAATTCTCTTCATAGCGAGAAAATGGGGATTGGTCGCTATTGAAGTTCCGGTTGTCTGGCGGCATTCAGAAGACAGTAAGGTCCGGTTATTCCCGGACGCTCCCTTAACCGGTTTAGATCTGCTCAGGATTCACCTGTTTAACTTGCTGGGCCACTACAATAGAGTGAGTCAGGAGAAAAAATGACAAAACTTGGCGTTAACATTGACCACATCGCCACAATCCGGCAGGCCAGGGGCGCGGTAGAACCTGACCCGGTAGCAGCAGCCGTCCTGGCCGAACTCGCCGGTGCCGACGGCATTACCGTTCACTTAAGAAGCGATCGCAGACATATCCAGGACCGCGACGTTCGCATACTCAGGGAAACTGTCACTACCCGGCTGAACATCGAAATGGCCGTGACGAATGAAATGATCGGTCTGGCTCTCAAGTTCAAGCCTGACACCGTAACGCTGGTCCCGGAACGACCCGAGGAGATAACCACAGAGGGTGGGCTGGACGTGGCAAGTTCTGTTGAGGAGATTCGCGCAGCGGTCGAGAAACTGAGTGAAGCCGGCATCGAAGTTTCCCTTTTCATCGATCCCGAGGAGACCCAGCTGGTGAGCGCTTTTGAAACCGGCGCCCCTCTGATCGAGTTGAACACTGCTGCCTATTCGGAAGCGGTACCGAAGGGCTTAAAGGATCACGACGCTCTGTTCCTTTCGGAGCTGGAAAAAATCACCTCATCGACCCGATTGGGTGAACAAGAGGGACTCAGAGTTCTGGCTGGACATGGGCTCACTTACCGAAATGTCTTTCCGATCTCTGCGATCCAGCAAGTTGAAGAGCTCAATATTGGACACAACATCGTTGCCAGGGCCGCTTTGGTCGGGATGAAGCGCGCCGTCATCGAAATGTTGGCAGCGATGAATCCTGTGGCCCAGGCGTGAGCCTCGGCGAGGCAGCTGGTGGAAAAGAATCTTGGAACCCTCTTCATAGTCGCAACGCCTCTGGGCAACTTGGAAGATATGAGCCCCCGGGCAGTCAAGACACTGGAGACAGTTGATCTAATTGCCTGCGAAGATACTCGCCATTCTCGAAGAATGCTCCTCCATTTCGGAGTGGGGAAACCTACAACCAGTTATCATGAGCACAATGAAGAGGAGAAGACTCCTCAGCTGATTTCCCGCCTCATGGAAGGTCAGTCTATCGCCCTGATCTCTGATGCGGGGACGCCCCTTCTCTCGGACCCCGGTTACCGCCTGGTGAAGCAGTGCCACCTCCAGGGAATCACAGTCATTCCAGTTCCAGGCCCGTTCGCCGGTGCCGCAGCAGCCTCGGTGTCAGGACTGCCCACCGACAGGGTTCTGTTCGTCGGTTTCCTACCGAAACGGAAGGGGGCTCAAGAAAAGGAATTGCAGGCCCTCGGGACGGTGAATGCTTCACTCGTCTTCTATCTTTCGCCCCATCAACTTTCCAGAACCATGGAGACAATCGCCGAGACCTTGGGCAACAACCGACATGCCTTCCTGATCCGGGAGATGACCAAGCTATTCGAGTCGAGCTACCAAGGCACACTCCGCGCTCTCTGTGAACACGTTGCAAGTGAAGAGCCTAGAGGCGAGTACACGCTTGTCGTTGAGGGCCGCGCCCCTGAAGTAGACACTTCTGTTCAGGTCGATGCCGAAGCTTATGTAGAAGGACTGGTTGAATCTCGCCGCCTCTCCCCGAAGGATGCAGTCCGTCAAGCTGCCTCCGAATTGGGGATTCCTCGCCGTGAACTCTACAACCGGGTGATGGCCAAGCGAAAGCGGAGTTAACCCGGATAAATAGAACCACCAAGGCACCAAGGACACCAAAGAGCACAAAAGACAAACCCTTGGTGACCTTGGTGTCTTGGTGGTGAGTTTATGAATTGGGCCGGGCCTGAGCTGCCCCACAGCGCTTTGCGCCCCTATCCAATCTCATAATTATTCCCTCGGACTTGCATAATAACCAAAGATATGTATAATTATGCGCTAATGGGAAAACGACTGCCTAGATTAAATCGATTCCGATTCAGGTCAAGCTTCAGGCCCTGAAGCATAGATCCCCTTTTCTTTGATCCACTTTTTAGCAATTTACCAAGTTAGGAACTTGTCTATATGCATCTGGAGAATTCTGTTACCGCCTACCATCTGAACCGCCTGGACTCGGGCCTTCTTGCCGACTACATTTCCTCGTCCGCTGGAACGGTTGACCTGTCACTCCCGATCAAGACATGTCAAAATCCTCAGCCTTTGCCGGGGGACCTGGTGGTGGTCTGCATACGAGAGGTTAACCCTGCGTATCCCATGCTTGAACTCCCCGACGGAACCGAACTGTCTCTCACGAGAGGCAATATCATCGTTGGAGCTCTAGGTTCTCGGAAGGCTCTACATGGGTTTTCGGGACGGGTTCCGAGTGAACTACAAGTTGGGCAGCAGTTGCACCTGTTGAATAAAGGCGGAGTCATTGGGGAATGCACAGCCTTTCACCGAGATCTTGAATGGCCCACCCAGGTCGAATACCTGGGCACCGTGATTCAAGGAGACGGCAAGGTTAACCTCGGGGATTCTGCTTTGCCCTTAGTCGAAGGCCCACTCCCGGAAACACCTCTGGTACTTGTCTTGGGCACCTGTATGAACTCGGGCAAAACGACGGTTTGCACCAGGGTGATTGAAGCATTCGTTGCCCGCGGCCTCCGAGTCAATAGCGGGAAGGTTGCGGGCGTTGCCTGCAGACAGGACCTGTTGGCCATGAGCCGGTCCGGAGCCGAAAGGGTCCTCAGCTTCCACGATTTTGGCCTGGCGTCGAGTTCCGACGTTGATTCTCTGGTCCCGGTTACGAGGTCGCTGGTCCACCATCTTGCCAGTCCTGACACCGATTTCATCGTCCTGGAGATGGGCGATGGAATTCTGGGAGGCTACCATGTGTCAACATTGTTCTCCGATACGGAACTTTTCGACCGACAGGTGTGCAGGATCGTATGTGCGAATGACCTTATGGGCGTTTGGGGATCTCTTCAGTGGATGGAACAGAATGTCCAGGAAGGATGTACTGGACCGATTCTAATCTCAGGACCGGTTACCGACAGCGGAGAGGGTGTCGACTACATCGAGAGAAACTGGTCTGTGCCTGCTGCAAACCCGTTCGATAGCCCTGGTAAGCTCTGCAGCTTTGTTCAAAAGAGCCTTCAATCATGCTAAAGGCAGGCATCGCGGGCGGGTCCGGTTACGCGGGAGCTGAGCTGATTTACACGCTGCTTCGCCATCCGGAGGTACAAGTTTCAGGTATCTCCTCCGAGACTTACAGCGGAGAACAGATCGGTAGTGCCCACCCTCACCTTCAAGGTCTTATTGAGCAGCCCTTCTGCTCTTTACAGGAGCTTCTCGAGGCCGACCTCGATGTTCTCTTTCTGGCCCTTCCCCATGGCAAAGCGATGAAGATCGCACCGGGTTTGAGAAGCGAT